>WHTI01000171.1 GCA_009377815.1 Actinomycetota bacterium | reverse complement strand
CCGCTCAGCGCTCCTCCGCGAAAACACCGGTGGTCACGAACTCAATCCGCTCGTCCGCTCGCCCCTCATGTCTGCTGGAGAGGCCGATGCTCGCTAATCTCGTGCTGCTCCGCCATCTACAGAGGGATTTGGGTAGCTAGCGCTCGACCTGTCCCGGTCGCTCACCGCTCAACTATCTTGACCACCGCGCGTTCCAGCGCGGCCTGAGGTGGGAGATCTCCGCCCTTCATCTCGACATCGGCCTCGGCCAGGAATCCCATCGCGTCCACCAGTTCGTCTTCGGAGTACGAGCGCGCCTGGGTGGCCATCCGCTCCGCCCGCCATCCGGGCATCCCCAGTACATCGCCGACCGCGGCGGCTCCCCGGTCCGCATGGCGGCGCGCCCTCAAGAGCCTCCTGATGTGATTGGTGAGGGCGCCGAGCAGCGGGAGCGGGTCCTCTCCCTGGTCGTAGAGCCGGCGCAATAACTCCATGGCGCGCGGCAGCTTCCGCTCCCCCACCGCGTCGGTGAACGAATAGATCCGTTCGTCGGCGTGACGGGCGAAGGCGGCCTTGATCTGGGGGACGCCGATAGTGCCGTCCGGCCCGAGGCGCGTCCCCAACTGATCGAGCGCCGCGTCGAGGTCTCGCAACTCGTTGCCAACCGCGTCGATGAGGGCCCACGGTGCTCGTTCGTCGATCTTCATCTTCTTGGATCGAGCGCGGTCCTTCACCCACGAAGCGAGCTTCCTGCCCTTGGGTGCTTCGAGGCTGACCAGCGCGCCGATCTTCTTCACCTGCGCGTCAAGCTTTGTCCGTCCGGTAGCGACCAGAACAAGGATCGATGACGGCGACGGGGACTCCAGGTAACGGGTTAATGCCTCGACCTGTTCCTTGAGCATGTCCTGTGCGCTTTCGATGATGACCAGCCGGCAGCCGCCGAGTAGCGACGCGGTACCCAGGGTTCCGAGGATCTCGTGTCCGGCAGTACGCGCGGGGAGGGTGATCTCGGCGAGAGGGTCGCAGCCCGTTTCGCCCCTGACCCGATCGAGCGCTTCGTCGACGAGGAACTCCTCACCCGAAAGGAGATAGACCGGGAAGCTCATTCGGGTCTCAGACCCATCGTGTAGACGCTCTTCTCATCGTCCATGAGCGAGACCGAGCCGGCCCCTTCATCGAGCAACTCGCTCCACCGGTCCCCAATCCACTCTTCAGCCGCCTCTTGGGTCTCGAACCCATCGGTCGATCGCAGGTCGCGTCCGTCGTCCGTGTGCAACACCCACTTCCACATCAGACGGCCAGCGAGAACGCGACCATCGAGAGCACGACCAGTGGAAGGCCGACGGTGACGGCCCACACCGCCATCGCCTTCGAGGAGATCTCGACGGCTTCTTCTGAGATCAGACGGGACGCCATGCTTCGGCGGCCCTCGGCTCGTTTGGAAGACCAGCCTTGCTCCGGTTCGGCAGCACCGGTCAAGCCCACTCCGAGCGCCAGGATCCCGACGATGAAGAGCCCGGTTCCGATCCCGTGGAACGCGACCTTGTCCCCCAACCACGCGTAGAGCAATCCCCCCGCGGTCCCCGCCACCGCACCACCTACCAGCGAGACGACGATGACCTTGAGGTTCGTGAGTTTCATGACCAGAGGTTAACCCCGGGCCCTCCCAACGAGGGTTCCGATCGCGGCGCCGAGCACCGCGACTCCAGAGGCGGCAGCAAGGATCGGAGGGATGGAGATCGTGGCCCAGGCCGCCCCGCCGAAGAGATCCCCCACCTCGAGGATCAGCGTGACGAAAGGTCCGGCGAAACGAGCGATGAGCCCGGCCCCCGGCGCCCAGAAGGGACCGACCATCGCTGCGGCGAATCCCAGGATCGTTGCCGGAGCGACTGCCGGCATCGCGAGGAGATTGGCCGGGAGACCTGCCACGGAGACCTCCCCGAACCCGGCCGCCAGCAACGGCGCCACCGCGACCTGAGCGGCCACGGTCGCCCCGAACCCGAGGGACACCGGGCGCGGGAGAAAGGTGAGCCGGTCCGAGATCGGGCGGGCCCACAGGATGATCCCGGCCGTCGCAGCGACCGACAGTTGGAGCCCGAGAGACCCGAGCATGCCGGGACGGAGTGCGAGGACGCATAGCAGAGCCAGACCAAGGACACGGAGCGTCGGAATCCTCTCTCCCAGAGCGAGCGCCGCCAGACCGATCGCCCCCATGGCTGCGGCACGAAGTACCGATGGCTCGGGGCCGGTGACTAGAACGAAGAGGACGAGCCCCAGCGACGCGATGACGAGCCTGGTTCTGAAACCGGCGAAAGCGACGACGAGAATGAGTGAGCCCAGCACGATCGCGACGTTGCTGCCGGACACGGCGACGAGGTGCGTCAGACCCGCACGTCGAAGGTGATCCTCGGTGACCGGATCCATCCGGGAGGTGTCGCCGATCGTGAGCCCGAGCAGCAGCGCGCCCTCGCGAGCTCCCAGCGAGGACACCGCGTTCCGGAGACCTCCTTTCACTTCCGCGGCAACCGCCAGTGCGCCCGAGGGCATGGATCTGGTGATCACTTCGATCGGGTGGAAGCCGGCGAGCGCTCCGGATCTCGTCAGGTAGGCGTCGAAACCTTCCCATTCGAGCGGGTAGATCCAGCCAACGGCCTCGAGGGTGGTTCCCGCGTCCGTGTCGAGGCGCGGGAACGCGAGCGGGCCTAGATCATCGAGTGGAGCTCGCTCGGTGCAGTTCGCTCTTGATATGCCCACCAGCGACGCACCGTTGCCGAGGTGCTCGAGGAGCGAACCCGATACCTCGCAGCGAGCGACCTCCGACGCGAGCATCGACGCAGCGGTCCCATCGGGCGCACGCACCGCGGTCGAGAGGGAGCCGAGCCCGAGACCAACCAGGAACACTCCTCCGGCGGTAAGGGCTGCCACCCGGCGCGGGATCAGCAGGACTCCACCCACCAGCGCGACTACGAGAGGACGCGCTACTTCGGTGAGGATGCCCGAGACGAAACCCGCGAGGGTCAGCCACAACGCCACCTCAGACGGCGACGTACGGACGCAAGGACTCTAGCGTCGCGGGTCCGATGCCGGTCACTTCGAGCAGACCCTCTACCGCCGTGAAGGGACCGGAGGCATCCCGGTGCTCGATGATCGCCGCCGCTTTGACCGGACCGATCCCCGGGATCTCCTCGAGCGTTATCTGATCGGCGGTGTTGATGTTGATCACCGCCGGGGCGTTCGGAGTTACCGGGGTCGTGGACGAGACGCTCGGCGCGGCACCGGCCCCGAGGACCTCGACCTTGGTGCCGTCGACGAGCAGCTCAGCGAGGTTGAGGAGATCGAGGTCGGCACCCGCCCTGGGCCCCCCGGCCGCCTCGATCGCATCGGCGACCCGGGCTCCCGACGGCAGGGTGTACAGGCCAGGGTGCCGGACCTTGCCGGCGACGTGAACGACGACACCCTCGACCTCAGGGGTCGCACTCGGCTCGGGGGCCGAGTCCTCGACCGCCGGCGGGGCGATGCGGGCCGGGGCTCCCCTGGCCCACAGGGCGATGCCCCCGAGAGCCAGAGCCGCGACCACCGCAGCCAGGACCCAGACCTCGCGGCGGGGCCCGATCTGGGAACGCAGGCGGTCGAGAAGCGATCCCGGGATCTCGAGGGGTTCCATGAACGTCCACCTCACCGCACTGTCGCCGGGCCGACAGTGGCGGGGCTCACAGCGTGGGACCGTCAGACCACCATGGACATCGAACTCCGCGCGGTCAAAGACGAAGCCGAAGCCAAGCGATTCATGATCGCCTGTGAGGCCACGTTCGGCGATGAACTGACGGATGACGACTGGAAGGACTTCAAGAACGTTCTCGAATCCGACCGGACGATCGCCGCTTTCGATGGCGACGACATCATCGGAACCGCCGCGGCGTTCTCGTTCAGACTGACCGTGCCGGGTGGTGGCGAAGTGAGGGCCGCCGGGGTCACGGTAGTGGGCGTCCTTCCCAGCCACCGCCGCAAGGGCGTAGCCACGAAGATGATGCGCAAGCAGCTCGACGATGTCCGCGCCGCGGGCGAGCCGGTCGCGATCCTCTGGGCCTCCGAGGGGAGCATCTATCAGAGGTTCGGGTACGGCCTGGCGACCGTAGGACAACAGATCGACATCCCCCGTACGAAGACCCGTCTACTCAACGACCCAGACCGAGTAGGCACGGTCAAGGTGGGCGTCCCGATGGAGAACGTCGGAGACCTGTCGAAGGTTTACGACCGCGCTCGTTCCGAACGACCCGGGATGGTGGCCCGCTCCGAGAAGTGGTGGAAGCACCACACCTTGAGAGACCCCGAACGACACAGGGATGGAGGGGGCCCGCGCTTCTCCGGGATCCTCGAGATCGATTCTGAACCGGCTGCCTACGCGCTCTACCGCATGCATCACAAGTGGGATGACGGTTCTCCTCAGGGCCACATCGAGGTCAAGGAACTGGTCGCCACCAGTCCGGTGGCCGAACGTGAGATGTGGCGCTTCGTCTTCGATATCGATCTGACGGCATCGGTCAAGGCATGGTGGCTTCCTCAGGACTCTCCGTTGATGTTGATGCTGATGGAGCCACGAAGTCTGAAGGCGCGGGCGTCGGACTCGATATGGGCCCGCATCGTGGACGTCCCCGGAGCGTTCGAGGCACGCAGCTACAACGGGTCCGGCGAGGTCGTGATCGATGTGAGCGACGACTTCTGCCCGTGGAACGAAGGACGCTGGTCGTTCGACATCTCCGATGGCAAAGCGAGGATCACGAAGACCGACGCGGACGCAGACATCAAGCTCCATGCCCGGGAACTCGGTGCGCTCTACCTCGGTGCATTCACGTTCGCCGAGCTGGAACGTGCGTTGCGCGTCGAGACTTGGACGGAGGGAGCGATCGGCCGCGCCGACGACCTCTTCCGGACCGCACGTAAGCCCTGGAACCCCGAGATCTTCTAGAGCCCTGTCAGGCTCACAGCACCAGCGACAGCAGCTTTGGGGGACGGGCGATGACCTTCGCCGGCTCCTTGCCGTCGAGGTAACGCTGGATCTTCTCGGAGGCTAAGGCTCGTTTCAACATCTCGTCCTTGGTGACGTCTACAGGGACCGGGATCGTGTCGCGCACCTTGCCGTTCACCTGGATAACCATGGTCGCCTCGTCCTCGACCACCATCGCCTCGTCGAAGGTCGGCCAGCCCTGAACGTGGATCGAACCCTCGTTGCCGAAGCGACGCCATTGCTCTTCGGTGATGAAGGGGACAATGGGGGCGAGCATCTTGATCAAGTCGAGCGCTACCTCGCGGAGGACCTCGCCATTGGCGCCGCCGGCAGCCCGGTAACGGTAGGCGTCGTTCACCAGCTCCATCAGACGAGCGATCGCGGTGTTGAAGGAGAGGCTTT
>WHTI01000393.1 GCA_009377815.1 Actinomycetota bacterium | reverse complement strand
GGAGGTGGTGACCATCCATCTGGGACGAACGTTGCCGTTCGCCTCGTGCGACCTACCCGGGGATCGAACGGGCGGGCCACCCATCTCCCCTGCTTGGTCTTGCTCCGAACGGGGCTTGCATAGCCGCCCCCGTCACCGGGGACGCTGGTGAGCTCTTACCTCACCGTTTCACCCTTACCTGTGGTGGCGAACCACCCATCGGCGGTGTGCTTTCTGTTGCGCTGGCCACGGGTCACCCCGCCTGGGATTTTCCCCAGCGTCCTGCCCTGTGGAGTCCGGACTTTCCTCGACCGGCGAACCGGCCGCGGCCACCCGGCCCACTCCTAGGCGTCATTATCCTTTACCTCAACGAGACGGGCCTCGAGGAATGATCGTTCGGTCTCATTGGCGGTCAGCCCCAGGGCAGTCTCGTAGGCACGAGCAGCCTCGCTCCATCGTTCGAGACGCCTGAGGAGATCGGCCCTCGCTGCATGCATCAGGTGATAGCCATCGAGTTCGTCCGCGACCGTAGCGATCATCTCGAGACCGGCCTCGGGGCCTTCGGCCATCGCAACCGCCACCGCGCGATTGAGGCGGACCACCGGCGTGGGCCACAGGGACTCGAGCGCGCCGTACAGGGCCTCGATCTGCTTCCAGTCCGTGTCCTCGGGCGCCGTTGCGGTCGCGTGCAGAGAAGCGATCGCCGCCTGGATCTGATTCGGACCCGAGCGTTTTAGCCTCAGAGCGCGCGCCAGGACGCCTTCGGCCTCATCGATCTCGTCTCGTCGCCACAAGGAACGGTCCTGATCTTCGAGCAGGACCAGCGATCCATCGCTCCCGGTACGTGCGTCACGACGAGCGTGATGGAACAGCATCAGCGCCAGGAGCCCTAGGACCTCCGGCTCGTCCGGCATCAACTCGACCAGCACCCGAGTGAGGTGGATGGCTTCGAGCTGGAGATCGGAGCGTTGAGCGACGTCCCCCGATGCGCTCAGATAGCCCTCGTTGAAGATGAGGTAGAGGACCTTGAGCACTCCGTCGACGCGCTCGGGGAGGACGTGACCTGCCGGCACCTTGTAGGGGATGCCGGCATCCCGGATCTTCCGCTTCGCCCGTACCAGTCGCTGCGCCATCGTCGGCTCCGGGACCAGGAACGCCCTGGCGATCTCCGGAGTTGTCAGCCCTCCCAACGCTCGGAGAGTCAGTGCCACACGAGCCTCCAGGGCTAGCGCGGGATGACAACAAGTGAAGATGAGACACAGGCGATCGTCCTCGATCTCATCGTCGAAGTCGCGATCGGGTTCTTCGAATGGCTCCGCGAGGAACTTCAAGGTGGCCTTCTTCGCTTCCAGATTGCGATCTCGCCGGATCCGGTCGAGAGCCCGATGGCGAGCGGTCGT
>WHTI01000388.1 GCA_009377815.1 Actinomycetota bacterium | reverse complement strand
CCCGACCGGCCGAAAGTAATCGGCCTCAGAGCGACTGATGGAGCGGGTGAGGGGAATCGAACCCCCGTCACTAGCTTGGGAAGCTAGAGCTCTACCATTGAGCTACACCCGCAACGACCCCGGATTATAGAGGCGAGGACCACGCCACTCGATAGACTGTCGGGATGATCCTGTCGGACGGGGATATCCGGAAAGCGATCGCAGACGGCAGCATCGGCATCGAGCCCTTCGATGAAGCCGACGTCCAGCCGTCGTCCGTCGACCTCCACGTCGACCGGCTCTTCCGCACCTTCAACAACCACCGACACTCGTTCATCGATGTGAAGGAACCGATGGAGAAGCTCACCGAGCTGATCGAGGTCGCCGACGGCGAGCGGTTCATCCTCCATCCCGGCGAGTTCGTGCTCGGCTCCACCACCGAGTACGTCCAGCTCCCTCACGATCTAGTCGCGCGCCTCGAAGGCAAGTCCTCGCTCGGCCGCCTCGGGCTCCTGATCCACTCGACCGCCGGCTACGTCGACCCGGGCTTCGAGGGTCACCTCACGCTCGAGCTCAGCAACGTCGCCAACCTGCCGATCACGATCTACCCGGGCATGAAGATCGGCCAGATCTCGTTCTTCCAGCTCACCTCGCCGGCCGAGAATCCCTACGGCTCGAGCGCGGTCGGCTCCAAGTACCAGGGCCAGCGGGGCCCGACCCCCTCCCGCTACTTCGAGAACTTCTAGCCCCTCGCGAGCCATTTGGCACTTCTGTGGTCCCGGGTGCTCGCTTGGTGGCGCCTGGGGGACTTGAGAGGTGCCGAGGGTGGGAGTTTACAGCGTTAAGTTAACTGTGCTAACTTACCGGCGTTAACCGATACCGGGCCGATGGGGGTCCGGGGGACGCCGAAGGAGAGGGTCATGTTCGAGAGGCTTGGAGGCGCCGTAGTAGCCCGGCGCAGATCCATCATCATCGCCACGATCGTTCTGTTCGCGGTGGCCGGGTTCTTCGGTTCCGGGGTCGCCGACAAGCTGTCCTCGGGCGGGTTCGACGATCCGAACTCCGAGGCCAGCCTGGCGGCCGACACCCTGAAGGAACGCTTCGGGGTCGAGGATCCCAACGTGATCCTGCTGGTTGACGCCAAGTCCGGGAACGCCGATGACCCCGAGGTCGCGGCGGCCGGCACCGCGTTGACCGAGGAGCTCGCGAACGCGGCCGGCGTCGGAGGGGTGTACTCGTTCTGGACCACCGGCATCCCCTCGCTCATGAGCGACGACGGGAGTCAGGCGATCGTGCTCGGACGCATCGAGGGTGACCAGAACGAGATCAAGGAACACATCGAGGTCATCTCGCCCGAGTTCACCCGTTCGACCGATGCGGTCGACGTCAGCGTCGGCGGCTTCGCCGAGATCTACCGGCAGATG
>WHTI01000396.1 GCA_009377815.1 Actinomycetota bacterium | reverse complement strand
GTGGTCCCGGACTCGCCGCCCAAGCGATCCGGGCCGGATTGGTCGACGAATACCAGATGTTTGTCTCGCCCATCGTTGTGGGAGCCGGCAACCCATTCTTCCCCGATGATGTCCGCGTTGAGCTGGAGTTGCTGGAAGAGCGCCGTTTCGGGAACGGCGTGGTCCACCTCCGTTACGGCACCGCGACGTGAGGAAAGGTGCAGGCACGGTCCGGGCCTCTGCACATGGCCGCCTAGAGTAGGGGGGTGACGATCGCCAAGGCCCTTGCCATCCTCGCCGCGGGAACCGCTGCAGGAGGGATCAACACCTTGGTGGGAAGCGGGACCCTGATCACTTTCCCCCTGCTCCTGACTTTCGGCTTCGCCCCGGTAACGGCCAACATCTCGAACAACGTCGGTCTGGTTCCCGGAGCCTTGGCTGGAGCTGTTGCCTACCGACGGGAGATGACGGGACAATGGCCCCGAGCGCTGCGGCTGGGAAGTGCTTCACTCCTGGGTGGAGCAACCGGCGCCGGAGCTCTCCTGCTTCTCCCCGCCTCGAGTTTCGAGGCTATCGTCCCGTTCTTTATCGGCCTTGCGATCCTGATGGTCGCCTTCGGTCCCCGGATCAACCGCGCGGTCGCTACGCGCCACGGGACTCATCCCGACGACACTGAGCTCGGGCATGCGATCGGTGTGTGGCTCGCCATCTACGCGACCGGTTTCTACGGCGGGTACTTTGGTGCCGCCCAAGGCGTTCTGCTGCTCGGGGTGTTGGGACTCGCTATGGCCGAGAATCTTCACCGCATAAACGCGCTGAAGATCATCCTGGCTACGATCGTCAACTCTGTCGCAGCGATCATTTTCATGCTGGTTGCCGACGTGAACTGGGTAGTTGTGGGTCTGATCGCGATCGGATCGATGATCGGCGGCGGGATCGCAGGGCGCTACGGAAGACACCTGCCGGTTGCAGCACTGCGGGGCCTAATCATCGTCGTAGGCATCGTTGGCATCGTTAGCCTGCTGATGCGGTGAGTTGCTCCGTGGTTATGCGAAGCTTGAATGATTCTGCGCTAACCGTTTCATGGAAAGGCTGGGACAAACAGCGTGAGAGACGTTCTCCAACAGATCGACAGGTGGATGGCCGACGGAAAGAAGGTTGCCATCGCGACGGTCGTGCGCGTCGAGCGCTCCGCACCTCGGGGGCCCGGCGCCGTCATGGCCCTCTCCGAGGACGGAGACGTCGTCGGATCCGTTTCGGGTGGATGCGTCGAGCCGGCCGTGTACGAAGAAGCCATGGAAGTGATCAAGAACGGCGAGCCCAAGAACCTGACCTATGGGATCTCGGACGACCAAGCCTTCGAGGTCGGGTTGACCTGCGGGGGCACGATCCACCTG
>WHTI01000095.1 GCA_009377815.1 Actinomycetota bacterium | reverse complement strand
GCGCACCCCGAAACCCGAGGGTGGGCGGGCGTCGACGGTGCGCCGGTTCCGTACGTTCACCGCCTCGTTGCGGGAGTTGCGGGACTGGCTGGTCGCCGAGGGAGTCACCCAGGTCGCGATGGAGGCCACCGGGGTGTACTGGAAACCGGTCTGGCATGTCCTCGAAGCGGTTCCCGAGCTGGAGCTGCTGCTGGCCAACGCCCATGCGGTGAAGAACATGCCGGGCCGCAAGACCGATGTCGGCGACGCGGAATGGCTGGCCCAGCTGTGCGAGTGCGGGCTGCTGCGGCCCAGTTTCGTGCCGCCACCGGTGATCGCCGAGCTGCGCGACCTGACCCGGTATCGCAAGAAGCTGATCGAGGAACGTTGCCGGGAGATCCAGCGGATCCAGAAGTTGCTCGAAGACGCCGGGATCAAGCTCGACTCGGTGGTCTCCGACATTGTGGGGGTCTCGGCGCGGCAGATGCTCGAAGCGCTGATCGCCGGGGTCCGTGACGTGCCGAGCTGGCCCACACTCGGATGCGGCCCAAGATCCCGATGCTGCGCCGGGCGTTGGAGGGACGCTTCGGTGCCCACCACGCGCTGATGCTGCGGATGCACCTGGATCACGTCGATCAGCTCGGTGTGAACATCGAGCGTCTCGACCTGGAGACCGACCGGGTGATCCGCCCTTTCAGTGAGCAGCTCCAGCACTTGATCACCATCCCCGGGGTGGGCCGGCGCACCGCCGAGGTCATCATCGCCGAGGTCGGGGTGGACATGCGCCGCTTCGCCACCGCGGGACACCTGGCCTCCTGGGCCGGGATGTGCCCGGGCAACCACGAGTCCGGCGGGAAACGCCGCTCCGGGCGCGCCCGCAAGGGCAACCGGGCGCTGCGGGCTGCGCTGTGCGAGGCGGCCTGCTCCGCAGCCCGCTGCAAGGGCGGCTACCTGCCCGCCCAGTACCGACATCTGATGCGCACGTTCGGTAAGAAGGGCCAGACCCGCGCGGTGTTCGCCGTCGGGCACACCATCCTGATCATCGCCTGGCACCTGCTGGCCCGCCACGGCGACCCGGTGCGATACCGCCAGATGCTCGCTTCGATCACCTGTCGATGATCACGCCACTGACCGCCACGACAGCCCGCTGAGCTGGGCAGAAGCGGGGCGATCCGACCCATGCCGCATCCGAAAGCAACCCGGTCCTCGGCATGACCGACATGCTCGCTCACCAACAGGCCACCATTCGGGAGACACGCCCTAAACTCAACCAAGATCACGCGGAGCGATCTCATACACCACCTCCGCTGACGTGGCCACCCTCGCAGGCTGCTCAACAACCTCAGCGACCCTTGCAGCTGGTCGTTGAATACACATTGAAATCGCGCGCACCAAGCTATGCGCCAGCGCCTGAGTGCCACAGATCACACCCTGGAGGCGGCGTCTGGGCCCATGTTGCAGTGGGCAGAAAGGTGGCAAGATCGTGGAGCAGCGGACATCACCATCGTCCTACGACGAGTCGACTGCGCCCTGGTCGGAAGAGGCCTACCGGATTTCGGGCTCTTGTGTCGTTTCCGTGGGTGCCTCCGGGGGGCCGCGCAGCCTGCGGGGCCGTCCCTCCCAGGTCAAGGGCGCCTTCGGCGTCGCTACGCGATGGCGCACGCGCCACCCTGGACCTGCGAGCCTCCGCGGCCCCCCGGAGACCCCTGTGACCTCGACAGACGCGGGTATCCCGGGTGTATCCGCAGGTCACTGCACCCGGGGCGACGGATCTAGTGATCACGAAATCGACCCACGGAAACAGCAGGAGGGCCGGATTTCGCAGCAAGAATCGATTCAGACCGAGCGGGATGCGTTGATATTCGAGCGCATCCGGAATCTCATGGCCTGGAGCCGTGAGCATTTCTTGTATCGCCGCGGCTCGAATGAAGTGAGTATCCATTCGCCTCACGATTTGTCCTTCGCGACGGGTTTGCCCGAGTCGGTAGTCAGGTAGTCGACGCTCATGTCTTGTCCAGGCACGACGAGAGGTTAGCACGCAGCCCGGTGCGGCGCAATGTCCGCAAATGGCAGGTCCGGAGTTGGCCATTTATTGCCGCGGAGTGTCGCGGCGGTGGAAGTGGACGATTTTCTGAGGAGGAATCTCTGAGATGAACAAACTAGAATTGATGCCCCTTGAAGAAACTGTCAAATGGGCAAAGCATAATTCCTGGTATGTAGCTGACCTACTCGCGAGGAGGGGCACGGAGGGTGAAAACCCGTTGATCCCCAGAGCAGAGTACGAGATGCTGTCCTTCCAGACTACCTTCTTGCAGCACCCTTGGCTGTACCTCTGGCTGGGTGAGAAGGTGGGAATGGAGGGAATCCGGGAGACCTGCAGCTCCGGCCACCGCGACTTCGGCATCAAGACCATTACCCCGTGCAACATCCAATGGGGCTGTGGAATCGCCTTGTTCGGCAGGTTGTTTCTCATCGACGGCGGCCTTATCGGGCCTAACGACTACATCGATAATCTCAGGATTATCTACAGCTACTGGAGGACCGTGTTCGAGGGCTATATGCGGCAAGGAATGCCGGCCGTCATGGACTCGGGGTACGTCTTGCAAGTGCTCGACCAGGACGTGGTCGAGGGCCTGGTGGACGAGGTGGAACCTCTCGACGACCCGGAGATGCGGGCTACGGTCGGCCAGTTTAACTCCTTAGTCCAGCTCATGGGCTTCCTTGACCATTATGACTGTCGGCTGGGACTGGGCGATACCGGCCCCTATGAGGTGGGTGACAAGCTGGTCCTGGTCAGGGACTGCTTCGTGAACGAGAAGTCGTTCCCATGGACCTACGTGGTCGGGGACTTGCCGTTCTCGTACAGCCTCGTGTTGACCTACGACAAGAAGAAGATGATGCGAGACCGCAAGAGCGGCCAAATGAAACAGTTCTCCATCTACAACACCGGTACCCTGTTCTGCGACCCTCCCGATTACGAAGATCAGGCGTTGCTGGAGGTTGCGGTGTACATGAGAGACGAGGATTATCCCCATGGCAAGAGAACCAGGATACCGCTGGAAGAGCTGGATACCCACATCGAGAAAGTGGAGGCGGCCGTAGAGCGGATGTACCGCTACCTGGCCATGAAGCCGTGGTTCGACAAGATCCTGGAGGGTAACTGGGTCTACGTGGCCGCCTCGCTTCCCTACGTCCGCGCGCATGACCTTGAGGCGGAGGCGGCCGCGATGGGGTTCTGGGACATGCACCTTAGCAGCATGGAGTACTTGCTCAAGGGCTATTCCAAAGCCGCGGAAGTCCAACGAAACGCGACGGCCGGTCTCGGGGCTCCTCCTCCGCAGATGCCAGGTTTCCGCTGCAGGGGAACTAAGATCGGTAGATACGAGATTGTACATTAATGCGAATGCCAGCAAAAGCTGCTAACCAGGAGGAGCGACATGGCTGCGTTTAGGGTCAAAGGAGAAAGCGAGAAGAGGTTTAACTGGTCCCACGAGGAGTGGGCGATTAACATGGACTTTAAGACGGCTGATGAATTTGAGGAGTGGCTCAACAAGGAAACCAAGTACTTCATCAGGGCAAACTCCGGCTTCTATGCCCAGTGCGTCATCGTGTGCATAGAGTCTAAGGACGATGAGTTCCTGTGTTACGTGGACTATTACAAGGGCAAGTTCCCGCCGTTGTACACCGCTGATGAGCTGGCTGCCCTCGATATTGACGAACTTGGCAAGCAGCCCGCCAAGGTAAAGTGGGACGACTGGGAGTGGACGACTTTAAGGAAAGATGACTTTCCTCTACACCTAAAAGAAATCATTTTCGTGTATCCGCCCCAGGAGCCGGTCATTCCATGGCTCTTCCTCCCGCCAGAGGAGAGCGGTTTAGCGACGATGGAGATCTAGGAAGGGAACGATCACAATGGCTAGCGAAATCGATGGTTACACGTACATCGGCCAAGGCTACAGCGTCGTGCCTGTGGGGAAGCATGAGGGTATTGCCATGAATATTACAACCCCTCAGGAAATGATCAAGCTGATGTCCGACCCGCAGAAAATCAAGGAGACCGTGGTGGTCACGCCCGGTGGCACCACAACGTTTGTGGCCCCGATTCTTTACAGGAAGCCGGCCGGCATCGTTACTTATGCCGGGACACCGGAGTCCCATCTGGGAATCGTAGGACGGAACTTTCGCGTCCCGATCGTCATGACGCTGCAACTGGAAGGGGTAGACTCCATCCCCGATGGAACACCCTTGCTGCTCGAATGCGAGGGCAAGCTCGGACACGTCTATCTAAAGTAATGACGCGGGCGCAGAGTCGCCGCGGTCCGCGGATCGGCCGGCGCAGTGGGTGAGTCGGCGTACGACCCGAAATAACACCGTAGAAAACGCGCCTTAGGGTGGATCCGGCTTAGGAGGCAGGATGTGGCCGCACTCCAGGATGCTGGGTGACCATGTTGGATGAAGATGCATTTTTGGCGTTGAACGCCCTGTACCTCAAGAAGATGGCGACGACCGGAGACTTGGCCGAAATTTCGGGCTTGCCTTGTAACCAAGTGCAGGCAATGGTGGGCAGCTTCGTAGAGCGAGGTTGGTTGCTCGATATGGGCGGCGACCTCGTGATCCAAACTGATGGAATGGCCCAGGTACAAGACTACTACCGCGAAACCTACTCGAGTCTTTCACAACGAGAGGATATGCGCAAGTGGTATGCACGGTTTCAGCAAATAAACACCCAATTCATCAAACACGTCACCGATTGGCAGCAAACCGAAGGCGATTCCAAAGTCCAGGACCGGGTCATCACGACGGTCGAGCGTCTCGTCAAGCTGATCGGCGAAATTGAGCAGCTCGTGCCACGATACACCGGCTACATTCGCCGCTTTGAACGAAGTAGCAGCGCGGTCGACCAAGGGAATCGGGACTTTGTTTGCACTCCGACCGTGGATTCCTTACACAACATCTGGTTCGAGTTTCATGAAGACTTCCTGGCTGTGCTGGACCGGCCGCGCGACACCTAAGCCTGGTCCAACCCGGTGGAAGGACGAATGAACATGGTAACCGAAGCGGCAACGCCAACTCGATCGTCCACGAAGTGGGTTTACCCATTTGATGAGGCTGACGGGCTGGACACCGCGTCGCTCGGCGGCAAAGGGACGGGACTGGTGCGGATGACATCCGCCGGCCTGCCCGTTCCGCCTGGTTTCATCATCCCCACGGGCGCCTGTGCCCGATGCGCCGAGGATGACCTGCCGGACGACCTGTGGGCCGACGTTCAGCAGGCCGTACAGGCGTTGGCGCGTCGCGCCAACCGCACGTTCGGCGGCGGCCCACGGCCGTTGCTGGTGTCGGTCCGATCCGGTGCGCCGGTCAGCATGCCCGGCATGATGGACACCATCCTCAACCTGGGCCTCAATGAGGCTGCGCTCCTCGCACTGGCCGAGTCAACAGGGGACACCGCGTTCGTCGCCGACACGTTCCTGCGGTTCGCGCGCATGTTCAGCGAGATCGTTCTCGGCGCCGACGATGACGTGCTGGACGCGATCGAGGAGATGAAAACGGACCTGCCCAGTGCAAGTGCCGAGAAGGTGTTGCCGCCGCTGGCTGCGGCGGTGTCGCGCACGTTGACCGACGCGGTGGGCCAGCCGTTTCCGCTGGATCCGTGGGAGCAGCTGCGGCTGGCTATACGGGCGGTGTTCCGGTCCTGGAACTCCCGCCGGGCGGTGCGCTACCGGGACTACTATCGCATCCCGCACGACCTGGGCACCGCCACCGTCGTGCAACAGATGGTCTTCGGAAATCTGGGCACCCCGGCTGGCACGGGGGTGGCGTTCACCCGTGATCCGCGCACCGGCCAGGCCACGCTCTACGGTGAATTCCTGGAACGCGGCCAGGGCGAGGATGTGGTCGCCGGCACGCACACCCCGGAGCCGCTGACCGCGATAGCCGCGCGGTATCCCAGCATCGTCGCGGAACTCGGCCGTGTCGCGGGGCAGCTAGAGGACCTTTACCGGGACATGCTTGACATCGAGTACACCGTGGAGGATGGCACCCTGTATCTGCTCCAGGTGCGAGTCGGCAAGCGCAGCGCCGAAGCTGCGGTCCGGATCGCCGTGGACCTGGTCGATGAGGAACGTATCGAGCCCGCCACCGCGATCACCCGGGTGACGCCCGATCAAGTCCGGCAGATCCGCCGCCCACGCTTCCAACCCGAGGCGCTGGAGGCCGCTCGCCGGGACGAGCGTCTGCTGGCCACTGGCGTGGGCGCGTCGCCAGGGCAGGTCAGCGGGGTGACCGTTGTCGACCCGGCGCGGGCGGAGCAGCAGGCGGCCGCGGGGCAGCCGGTGATCCTGGTGCGCACCACGACCAGCCCGCAGGATCTGCCCGGAATGCTGGCCAGCGTCGGTATCGTCACTGCCCGTGGCGGTTCGACGAGTCACGCCGCGGTGGTGGCCCGCGCGCTGGACAAACCGTGCATCGTCGGCTGCGGCGCCCTCACGATCGACGCGAGCCACGGCGTCGTTCGGATCAGTGGTGAGTCGTACCCGGAGGGCAGCGAGCTGTCCATTGACGGGGCCAGTGGACAGATCTTCGCCGGTTCGCTGGCGACGACCCGCGGCATCGACGAGATCGGCGACAGCGTCGCCCGGCTGCTTGACTGGGCCGACGCCACCGGGTGCGAGGTGTTCACCCGAGTCAGCACCGTCGATATGGCTGCCGCGGCGATCAAGGACGGGGCGCACGGCATCGGGGTGCGGCTGGACGAGGTGCTCGCTGCCGCCGGCCGTCTCGACGTGCTGGCCGAGGTGCTCGGCGCGATCGCTGCTGGTCATCAAGGCACCGATGTCCATGTGGTCGAGGCAGCGGTCACCGCCGCACTCACCGATATCCTGGCCGCGCTGGACTACCAGCCGTTCGTCGTGCGCACTGCGGACCTGTCCTGGGAGCGGGTGAGCGAGACGCTGGCGGAGCTGACGCCAGGCGACCAACCACCGCCTGGTACGTGGTTGCCGCTGGGGATGCCGGCGCTGGTGCGGGCGCAGGCGCGCGGGGTGCGCAACGCGGTGCGCACCTCCGGTCACCCCGGGCCGATCACGCTCATGGTCGGCGGGATTGTCGACGTTGCCGAACTGTCCGCCCTCAAGGAGATCTGCCGTCAGGAGGTCGGCGAGAAGATCCATGTTGCGGCTGCGCTCCGCAGCCTGCGGGGGCTGGCCGCATTGCCCGCCCTGGCCCGGGAAGCGGACGCGATCTGGCTAGACCACCGGGCGCTGACCGCCTCGATCTATCACTATCCGGACGAACTGCTTGTCTCCGACGGTGCACTGGATGCGTACCTCGAGCAGGAACTCCTGACGGCAGATCCGCGCAAGGAGGTTGACGACTTGTTGCGGCGCAACGTCCCGACGGTGGACACGGTGGAGTGGGGGCAGTGCTGCCTCGGCGTCAACCTGGTCGGCTGGGGATTCGCGGAAAGTGTTGTGGAATTTTACCGAGCCGCCGGGTACCGCCGGTTCGCGGTGGACGGCGACGGCGTGCAGGCCGCGCGGCTGCTAATTGGACAGCGCGCCGCGGAAGCGGATGCCCCATAAAGGCCACGGTAGACAGTTAGGGCTGGAGGATGCCGTAGAATGGCCCGGCTTACTGAAGAAGACATTATTGGCTACTTGACCGATAATGGGGTGCTCGATCCGTATGAGCAAATCGAGGTCATACGATGCTCCGGCGGCTATGTCAACGTCGTTTTCCGCGTCAACCGGCGCGCTGGAAATGACCTCGTAGTCAAGCAATCATTCGAAAAGTCGCAGCGGACAGTACTGCGCGCGGACATTGGTCGCGCGGCGTATGAGGTTTATACGATGCGAACACTAAAACAGTTTGTCGGGTTGGATTGTCCAACACCCTGGGTGATCCATCACGATCCGCGCGAGCATCTCGTGGTCATGGCGGCCGCACCGAGGCATGCAGTTCTTTATGACGACGAGCTGTTGGCCGGGCGGGTCATGCCAGGCATCGGCCGTCAGCTCGGCACCTACGTCGGTCGCTTACATGAGAAAACGAAAGGGATCGACAAGCTGGCTACCCTGTTTCGGCACAATCCCGGGTTCGCGCTTCGCGAACAGAGCATTCGAAGTGTGGTGAAACGCCATCCCGATCTGACTCCAGCTGTCGAAGCTGCCCTACGGCGCAACGTCGGCAATGCACACGCCCTGGTCGACGCCGATACCACGCCGAAGAACGTGCTCCTGCACGATGGAACGATCACGAAGCTGGATTTCGAATGCGCCCAATGGGGCGACCCGGCACTCGACCTCGGAATTGTCATCGCGCATTATGCACTGCACGCCATCGCCGGTCCGGCGGCGGCCCAGCAGGTACTGGCCGAGGCAGCCGCCTGCTACGAGGCCTACCAGGCGATCTTCTCGATGGCAGCGTCGCAGGAGTACATGCAGGCCGTAGCGAGATACGCCGCATTGATGATGCTCGGCCGCAGCGACGGTGACCTCGTATTCGAATATCTCGTTCCCTATCGTCGGCAGATCAACAAAGCAGCCCGCGCAATGCTTGCCTGGGACACGGTGACGATGACCGATCTACATTCCTTCCTGACGGGAGAAACACGACTGCAACAGGAAGGAGCTTAGTCAGATGGCGTTGACGAATGTGCGAGGAGTGAACCTAGTGTCGCGTGTTTGAAGTTGGTTGACAGTTCACTCTGGCCAGGATGGTGTCGGCGTCTTTGGTGGCTCTACGCAGCCAACCTGGGACGGCGGGTTCTGGGGGATCTTCTTGTATGCGGCCGCTGGTTGAGCAAGAGTCGCAGTCTGTAGTGGTCGATGTTTGCGGTAGCCGCGGGCGATACGCTTGGTGTTTTTGATCTTGAGGTTGAGGGTCTCGGTGGTCCCGTTGGTCACCTCGGGATGGTCGAAGTGGGCGCACAGCTCGTTGCGCCAGGTGTGCAGGCTCCGGCCGAGCTTGGCGATCTCAGGTACCGGGCAGGACCTCAGCGGCGTGATCAGTTCAGCCGCGCGGGCTCGCGCCTGCTCGGGGTCGGTGTGCTGGTAGACCCGTGTTCCGCAGTTAATGGGCTCTACGCCGCTAAGCGTGGTAGCCGACCTCTGATCGGGGTGGCTCGTACTGTGTTCCAGTCGACGCCGCAGTACAGCAGGAGGCGGAGCCGGTAGTTGTCGAAGTTGCGGAATCCGTGGCGGACGCGCTTGATCTTTTTGATCAGCAGGTTGACCGCCTCGGTAGGACCGTTGGAGATTCCGCCGGTGTCGAAGTAGGCCAGCAGCTCGGCGCGCCCGGAGTCGAGGGTGCGGGCCAGGCGGGTGAGTTCGGGGATGTCGGCGTCGGCGCAGTAGGCCAGCCATCGGTACAACGCCTGGGCGGCGCGGGCCCGATCCGGGCAGGAGAAGATCAGCCGCAGGTCTTGGGCGGCGATCCAGGTGTGGGCCAGCTGCTCGTCTGTGGTGTCGCCGGCATCGAGGCCGGCCAGCAGCCGCTGCCAGGACCGCTGCGAGTGGTGGGTGTGGGCGCGGCGCAGCAGCCGCCGGATCCGGTAGAGCGGGTCGTCGCGGCGGCCGCGGTGGCCGGTTTGCTCGCGCTGGATGCGGCGGCGCACGTCATCGACGGCGGCGAACCCGAGTCGGGTGACATGGAAGGCGTCCAGCACCCGGACCGCGTGCGGCAGGGCGGCGCGCAACGCGGACGCGTAACCGCGGTAGGGGTCCAGTGCCGCGGTCGTGATCGCGGCCCGCCAGGCGGGGTCGCGCTGGTCGACCCAGCTGACCAGCGCCGATGCGCTGCGGTCGTCGATTACGTCGAGCAGCCGCGCCGGCCCGACCCGATGACGGGTCAGGTCGACGATGCCGGTCACGAAGCTCGTCGATCGGGTCGCCGAGGCCGCCTGAAACGCCGTCTCGTCCAGCCCCACCGCATCGACTCCCTCGAGACGCGCCGGGTCGTCGACCCGGGGTGCGCCGTGCTGGCGGACCCCGGCCATCGCGGTGGCCCAGCCGACACCGAAGTCTCGCGCGGTCGCCGCCACCGACGCCCCATCCTCGCCGACCCGGCGGCAGATCTCCGCCCGCGCCCGCTGGGTCAGACACGCCCGCGGCGCGATCACCTCGCTGGTCTCGGTCCACGTCGACTTCGGACACAACGCGTGCGGGCACCGCCACACCCGCTTGACCCGCACCAACGTCACCGGCCGCCCACTCGAGGGCAGATCCCTGGTTTGTGTCTGACTTCGTGAGGGAGTCGATCTTTGGAATACCCAACCAGCTGACGGCGCGCCTGACGCACCGGGAGGCTGTTGATGATGTCGGATTCGACCGTGAAGGGACGCAAGCCACGCCGGCGATTGTCGGC
>WHTI01000434.1 GCA_009377815.1 Actinomycetota bacterium | reverse complement strand
GCACTTAGTCCCCCGTCCCGTTCAGATTGCCGCCACGGAGATACCGGGCGAGCATCTCGAGGTCGGCCTGGCTGAGGAGACCTCCGAAAGCCGGCATCCTGCCGGTGCCCATTCCATTGAGGCCATAGGGCTCGTCGACGATCGATCCGTTGGTGAGGAAGTCGACGAGAAGATCCTCCTCATCTCCCTGCGGAGCCTCTCCGAACTGGACGACCTCTCGGCCGTGCCACAACGCCGGACCGAGCGCACCGGACCCGGGCTCGCTCGAATACGGAACACCAGCGGACCATCCGGCGGTATGACATCGCGCACAGTACCCGTTGAACAGTCCAACGGCGCGGTCGGCGTCCTCGACGTTGCCGTCGAAGGCGGCGTCGGTGACCCCTTGGATATCAATATTCCACGGCTCCTCCTCGGCGGCCTGGCGGAGGAAGGCGAGACCTCCCTCCGCCGGGGGAAGGACCCGCTCGATGTTCTGATCGGTGACTTCGAGGTTGGTGGCCGACGACTCAAGGGCACTGACAAATGTGTTTGCCGCCTCTGCATCCGGCTGCCCGGAGCTTTCCGGGCCGGTCGGGTCTAACGTCACCGAGGAGATCTCGGCGGGTCGGGTGGCGGTATCGGCGTCGCTGAGGATCTGGCTGAGCTGCTGTTCCCCCGAATTGGAGAGACCGTCACCATCGTTGTCCATGCCCCCGTCGAGGACGGTCTGGGCCTCGGTTGCTAGGTCGGCGCCACCCCCACCACCTTCGCCGGGCGCGGTGGTCTCGGTGGTTGCTCCGCCCGCGGCGGTGGTGGCGGGAGCGTCACCCGCCACGGTCGTCTCCGTGGACTCACCACCGGCTGCTGTGGTGGTGGGGCCTGCGGCGTCACCGCCGTCAGCGGGTGCGGGGAGGGCGGCGATGAACGCCTCTACGCTCTCGGTATCGGTGACTTCGCCGGGGACATCGAGGCCCTGCTCCTCCGCCATGTCTACCAGCTCATTGAGTTGTCTTATAGCGCCAGCGGACAGGCCATCGTCCATCATGGCGTCATCGAGGGCAGCCGAGAACTCCGGGGCGAAGGGTCCGAGGATTGGGTCCGACTCGGCGGCGGACCTCAGCCGGCCGAGGGAGTCTTGTGCGGTCGTTGCGTCATC
>WHTI01000063.1 GCA_009377815.1 Actinomycetota bacterium | reverse complement strand
TCAACTCCCTTGCGGATCGCCTCCGCCATCCCCGCAGGATCTTGAGCACGGGTGATCGCGCTGGCAACCAGGACCGCGTCGCATCCGATCTCGAGCGCGATCGCCGCATCCGAAGCGGTGCCAACCCCGGCATCGAGCACGACGGGGACCGAGAGGTCCTCGACGATGATCGCCAGGTTGTACGGATTGAGGATCCCCTGACCCGATCCGATCGGACTCCCTAGGGGCATGACCGCGGCGCAACCGATGTTCTCGAGGCGCCGCGCCAGGATCGGGTCATCGTTGGTGTAGGCGAGCACGACGAAGTCGTCGGCGACGAGCTCCTCCGCGGCCGCCACCAGATCCACCCCGTCGGGCAACAAGGTCTGGTCATCGCCGATGACCTCGAGCTTGATCCAGTCGGTCTCGAACGCATCGCGCGCGAGTTTGGCGGTCGTGACCGCGTCCTTGGCGGTGAAACAGCCAGCCGTGTTGGGAAGCAGCCGGCATCCGGTTCGTTCGAGCACATCGATGATCGAGCCGCGCTGCTCGGGACTGACCCTGCGGAGCGCGACCGTCGCCATCTCGCTGCCCGAGGCGACGATCGCCTTCTCGAGGGCCTCGAGACTGCTCGCTCCCCCCGTGCCAAGGATCAACCGGGACGAGAACGACTCGCCGTTTATTGCTAGCGGATCATCCATCTCAGCCTCCCTGCGATGCGGCCAGGACCTCGACGCGGTCGCCTTCGGATAGCCGCGTGGTCGGCCATTCGGAGCGCTTCACGACCTCACCGTTGACGGCGGCCGCGGTCCCCTTGCCCGAGGCGTCGCCCCTCGTGGCCCCCACGAGGTCGGCGAGCGTCGTGCCGGACTCGACCTTCTGCTCGTTGCCGTTCACCCGGACGATCACGACGCGACCCCTGTTGCGGAGAACCTGGTCGGAGTGAACGGAGCGATGGTGGCCGAGGTCTCCCCGGTCGCGAGCAGGTGAGCGATCTCGTCCGCGGTGACAGGCGCCAGGAGGATGCCGTTGCGGTAATGCCCGGTCGCGATGACTAGACCGTCGACCGTCGACGGACCCAGCATCGGCGCGTTGTCGGGTGAACCCGGCCGGAATCCAACGACCATCTCCAACAACTCGAGCTCGCGCAGGCCCGGGATCAGTTCGTAGGCATCCCGCAGCAACGTGTAGACCGCGTCGGCGGTCACCGTGGTGTCGAACTCCTTCTCCTCGACCGTCGCTCCCACCGCGATCCGGCCATCGGCTCGGGGAACGATGTAGACATCGAGACCGCGTACGTTCCTGCTCAACAACGGGGACGACTCCGACCCCTTGAGGTAGAGCAGTTGTCCCTTGACCGGCCGAACGGGCGGGCGGGCTCGTTCCGGGATGCCGGCGATCCGTCCGCTCCATGACCCGGCCGCGAGGACGACCGTTCGGGCCTCCATGCTGCGCCCGTCGCCGAGCCTCACCCCGGTCACTCGATCGCCGGTCGTGACCATCTCCTCGACCCGGTCCTCGATCAGTTCGACGCCGGTCCGACGGCACGCCTCTTCGAGGGCTCCAACCAGGAGCCGGTTGTCGACGTGGTGGTCGCCTTCGACGAAGAACGCTCCCCTGATGGAGGGCGCGAGCGCGGGCTCGAGCGAGCGCGCTTCGCTCGGCTTCAGAGCGCGAGCGTCGAGTCCCAGGCGACATTGGAACGCGAACAGCTCGTTCAATGCCGCGAAGTCGTCACCGTCCGGAGCCACGATCAGGGTTCCCGACTGCCGGTAGCCGACATCCCGGCCCGAGGCGGCGGTGAGGTCCGCCGCGAACCGCGGGTAGCGGCGCGAGGACTCGAGGTTGATCTGGAGGACGGCTTCCTCGCCGTAGTGGACTTCGGTGACCGGCGCGAGCATCCCGGCGGCCGCCCATGAGGCTCCATGACCGAAGCTCTCGTCGATCACGGCGACGTCGAGACCGCGCTCCTTGCTTCGCCATGCGATCGAGAGCCCGATGGCTCCGCCGCCGACGATGACTACATCCATCTGTGGTCCGCCTCCCTCGCCCGCGTTACCGGACGGGTCAGGGGGTCGCGAGCAGCTTCGGCTCGCCTCTCAGCCCGGTCGCTTCCGAGCTCCCCCGTGGTCTTGCACGGTCTCTCCCAGGATATAGGGACCCCACCGGTACCATGTCAGCCGAAGAAGACCTCGGCGGTTTCGTACAACTCCGCGTCCAGGGTCTTCAGGGTCCCTACCGCCTCGGACAAGGTCGCCCGCACGATGTCGGTCCCTCGGAGGGCAACCATCTTTCCGAAGTCACCATCGTCAACCGCGTCGATGGCCGCTATCCCGAAGCGCGTTGCCAGCACGCGGTCGAACGCGGTGGGAGTCCCGCCCCGCTGGATGTGTCCCAGGATGGTGACGCGGGTCTCGAATCCCGTGCGCTCTTCGATCTCGCCCTCGAGTGCAACGCCGATGCCTCCCAAACGCACGTGACCGAAAGCATCGGTTTGTTCGGCAGCCGTGATCTCGTCACCCTCTTTCGGGGTAGCACCCTCGGCGACGACCACGATGGAGAACGCTCGGCCGCGCCCGTGGCGTCGTCGGATGTGATCGCAAACCTCGTCGAGGTCGAAGGGCCGTTCGGGGACGAGGATCGCGTCCGCTCCACCCGCGATCCCCGAGTAGGTGGCGATCCAACCCGCGTGACGACCCATCACCTCGACGACTAGCACCCTGTTATGTGATTCCGCCGTCGTGTGCAGACGATCGATCGCGTCGGTGCAGATCTGGACCGCGGTATTGAACCCGAAGGTGAAGTCGGTGGCGTTGAGGTCGTTATCGATCGTCTTGGGAACCCCGACAACTTTGACGCCCTCCGAGTGCAGCTTCTCGGCGACCCCCAGAGTGTCCTCTCCTCCGATCGCGATCAGGGCGTCGATGTTCGAGGCCGCGAGATTCTCTTTGACCCGTTCGACGCCGTTCTCCTCTTTGAAGGGATTAGTTCGCGACGACCCGAGGATGGTTCCACCGCGAGGCAGCAGCCCCGACGTGTTCTCGATATCCAGCGCCATCGACTCGTCCTCGAGGACGCCCTTCCATCCGTCTCGATAGCCGACGATCTGATGTCCGTGTCGATTGACGCCTTTACGGACGACCGCCCGGATCACGGCGTTGAGGCCGGGGCAATCCCCACCCCCGGTCAGCATCCCTACCCTCATAAGTCCTTGCCTTCCTCTTCGGTCGACGACCGCCCTGACTGCGTCTCCGTCGACGCGACGAGTCCCATAATCCCCCGTCCTGGGCCGGCGGCTCAATCCGGGGCCGGATCGTGACGAAACTCCAGGTATGAGCGATCGGATCCTGCGCGCCCTAGGACTCCTAGCACTGACGTGTTTCCTGGCGTCTGCGAGCGTAGCAGCGCGGCCCGCGAGCGCCGCCGACATCGACACCGTCCGCGCCCGGGCGCAGGCAGTCGCAGACCGGGTCACCGCCCTCGAGCGCCGGCTGGCGTCACTCGAGCGCAGGGAGACACGACTGCAGAGCGAGATCGCGAGCGCCGGCGCCGAGCTTGCAACCCTCGAGGCCGAGCGCCGCGCCGCCGAAGCCGCCTACCAGAGCGCGATGGACGGTTATGTGGCCGACGCGATCGAGGTCTACAAGGGCGGCGATCCTTCGACCAATCTCGCCCTCGTGTTGTCAGCCCGGGACCTCAACGATCTCGAGCTATTCACCAAGGTCACCTCGGCCGCAGCCGATCGAGCGCGCGAGTCGCTCGCCGCGTCCCAGATCCAGCTCGACACCGCGAGCGCGGCACAGGAAGAGATCGACCACGGCAAGCAGAGACTCCTGGACGAGCAACGGAAGGTCGATGTTCTGGCCGAGGAGATCAGAAGGAACCTCGCGCTCCGCCGCGAGACCCTCGGCGAGCTCCAGGAGCAGATCGAACAGCTGGAGGAGGCCGCTCGCGCCGCGCTGCTGACCGGCGGCGTCAACCCCACCGGGTCCTTCGCCGCCGCGCTCGCAGGAACAGGCCCGGCTTCCGAGATCCCCGACGGTCTGGTGGGGACCGGAGTCGCCTTCGAGGGAACCGCGTCGTGGTATGGACCGGGCTTCGAGGGCAACTACACCGCCAACGGCGACATCTTCGACAGTTCGCTCTACACCGCGGCGAGCAAGGACCTCCCGCTCCCGTCCTACCTGTTCGTGACACACCAGGGCCGCGGCGTCGTCGTTCTGGTGAACGATAGGGGTCCATACGTCGGCGACCGCATCCTCGACCTGAGTCACGCCTCGGCCGAGGCCATCGGCATCTCTGGTCTGGGATGGATCGAAGCCGAGATCCTCGTTAGGAACTGAAGCGCTTCACCAGCGAGACGACCGTTCCTTGGGGGGAGACATCGACGTCGACCTCATCCATCAGCCCCCGGATGATCGTCAACCCGTAGCCGCCCACGCGCTCCTCGGCTGCCTCCGGCGACAGCTGCGATAGACCTCCGGAGGGATGAACGGCCATCGACCATTCCTGGCCGGCGAAGTCCTGCACGATGAAACGAACTTCAGCGTCCTCGACCGCCCAACTGACCCGCGGCATCGGTCCACCGTCCTCGACCCCGTGCATCAGCGCGTTCGTGCATGCCTCGGTGACGGCGACTAGACAGTCGAACAAGACTGCAGGGTCGACGCCCGCGCCGTGAAGGTCCGACCGTATCCGTCGCCGAACCCCGGACACGCTAGCTTTATCCGTGATCGGATGAGATAGCACCCGACAAGTATGTCTGCCCCGACGGAGGCCCGATGCCAGAGCTGATCCTCTCGGTCGACGCCGGCACCACCGGCGTCACCGTGTTCGTCGTGAACCCCGAGGCCCGCGTCCAGGGGCGTGCCTACTCCGAATTCCGGCAGTACTACCCCAAACCCGGATGGGTCGAGCACGACGCGGTTGAGATCTGGGAGACGACCCAAGCACTCCTCGTGAGCGCGCTGGAAGACGCCGGCTCCAAGGCGAGCGACGTCGCCGCGATCGGGATCACCAATCAGCGCGAAACGATCGTCCTGTGGGACCGGGGTACCGGCGAGCCGGTCGCTCCCGCGATCGTGTGGCAATGCCGTCGCAGCGCCTCGATCTGCGAACGTCTGAGGACGAGCGGGATCGAAGACGAGTTGAGAGCACGCACCGGGCTCGTCCTCGATCCGTACTTCTCCGCAACCAAGTTGCTCTGGTACTTCGAGAACCTCCCCGACGTCCAAGCGCGCGCGGAGGCCGGCGAACTGGCCTTCGGAACGGTCGACTCGTGGCTCATCTGGAAGCTCACCGGCGGGGAACGGCACGTGACCGAGCACTCCAACGCCTCCCGCACGATGCTGTACTCACTCGAGGACGGCACCTGGGATCCGTGGATCCTCGAGACCCTCGGCGTCCCCGAGTCGCTCCTCCCCGAGGTCCTTCCCTCCAGCGGTCGTATGGGCACGACCGCCGAGGGAGTCCTGCCCGGCGCCCGGGTCCCGGTATCCGGTGCCGCCGGAGACCAGCAGTCGGCGCTCTTCGGCCAGGCCTGTTTCGAGACCGGGATGGCGAAGAACACCTACGGCACCGGGTCGTTCGTCCTCATGAACACCGGCGCCGAGGTTCACCGATCGACCCACGGACTGCTGTCGACCGCGGCGTGGGATATCGGGGAGGGCGTTCGCTACGCGCTCGAGGGAGCGATCTTCATCACCGGCGCCGCGATCCAGTGGTTGCGGGACGGGCTCGGGATCATCTCGCAGGCATCGGAGACCGGGCCCCTCGCCGGATCGGTACCCGACACCGGGGGTGCCTACCTGGTTCCCGCGTTCGTCGGTCTCGGCGCCCCGCACTGGGATCCCTACGCCCGCGGCGCGTTCGTGGGGATCACCCAGGGCACGACCCGCGCCCATCTCGTGCGCGCCGCGGTCGAGGCGATGGCGTATCAGACGCGCGATGTGGTCGAGGCGATGACGCTCGATGCCGGGACCCCACTGAAGGAGCTGCGGGTCGACGGCGGAGCCAGCGTCATGGATGTCCTCTGCCAGTTCCAGGCCGACCAACTCGGCGTTGTGGTGCGGCGCCCCAAGGATCAGGAGACCACCGCGCTCGGCGCGGCCTACCTCGCGGGGCTCGCCGAAGGTGTGTGGGCCGCACCCTCGGAGATCGGCGCCGGTTGGGCCGCGGGGGCCGAGTACGAACCGAAGATGTCGCGCGATGAAGCCGATTCCCTGCATGACGGTTGGAAACGGGCGGTCGACCTGTCTAAAGGCTGGGCCACGAAGGACTAGCGCGGCACTTAGCCGGCGAGGACCTCGTCGCTCAGGTCGATGTCGTCCACGATCCGAACCGACTCCGGCATCGGCAGCGTCGACTTCTTGGAGGCGTACTCATCGACGTACTCCTGCCCCGAGAGTTGCATGATCTCGTAAACGATCTCGTCGGTGACGCTGCGGAGGGCGAAGCGATCCTTCTCCTGCCCGGCATGACGCGTGAAATCGAGGGGGGCGCCGAACGAAACCTGGACCCGGATCCGGCCGGTGAGCCGGGGGAACTTGCGGTCCTTCGACTGGACGAGATCGGTTCCGATCAGGCCGGCAGGAACCACCGGGACCCCGGCCTGGAGCGCGAGCCGGGCCACGCCGGTCCGGCCGCGGTGGAGCTTGCCGTCGGGTGAGCGGGTGCCCTCGGGATAGATGCCGAGCAGCTTGTTCTCGCCGAGGACCTCGAGGGCGATGTCGAGCGACTGCTGGGATTTCTTGCCGCCTTCTCGCTCGCACGGGATCTGGCCCACGCCGCGGAAGAACCACGCGGTCTTCCACGACTTGAAGTAATCGGCCTTGGCAAGATAAGTCATCTTCCGCCGCTTGATCACGAGCGGGATGAAGAACGAGTCGAGGAACGAGAGGTGATTGGCCGCGATGATGGCCGGGCCATCCTTAGGCACGTTCTCGAGCCCGTGCACCTCGATCTTGTAGATCAGGCGCATCAGCGGCTTGAGGAACGCCTTGATCAACCAGTAGATCATCGTCCCGCGGACCCTCTCGATAGAAACGTCCGGACGTATAGTGCATCTCCGTCCGGCCTCACTCCCCCGACCCATGTTAGGCAATCCGGCAGGATCGTGGAGCCGGACCCTCCGGTCAAGTTTTTCCAGCACCCGGTAGACGGGGTTCGGTAGGCAGAGGTTACCTGCATCGACGTAAAAGCGGCATAACTCTCAGGGGGGCCCATGAAGGAGCCGGAAGTCATCGAGGGGGCTGAAGAGTTCGCGTTCGGCGACGGGCCGACCGGGGCGCTCCTGGTCCACGGCTACACGGGCAGCCCGCAGGGCATGAGGGGCCTCGGTGAGTACCTCGCCGAGCGGGGCATAGCGGTCGTCGGGCCCCGCCTCCCCGGCCACGGGACGACGTGGCAAGACCTCGACACGAAGACCCGGGACGAATGGCGCCGGACCGTCACCGAGGGCTACGAGCAACTCGCCGCCGGTCGCGACGAGATCTTCATCGTCGCCCTCTCTTTCGGGGCCGCGCTGTCGCTCGACTTCATCGCCCACAACCCCGGGAAGGTGAAAGGGCTCGTGACGCTCGCCGGGATGGTCGACACGAACGACCCCCGCCGCCACTTCGCCCCGGTGATCAAACGTCTGACGCGCTCGGTAGCCGGGGTCGCCAACGACATCGCCGACCCCGAGGGTCACGAGATCGCCTACGACCGGCTCCCGACCCGATCGACCCACGAGATGCTGAAGGTCCTCACCGAGGTCAAAGAGGTCCTCCCCCAGGTCGATTGTTCGCTTCTCGTCATGCACGGCCGGAACGACCACACGGTCAAGCCCTACAACGCGGAGATGATTATCGAGAAGGTGTCCTCGTCCGACAAGGAACTCGTCTGGTGTGAGAACTCGTTCCACGTGATCACGCTCGACAAGGACCGGGACGAGGTCTTCCGCCGAACCCACGAGTTCATCAAGGAGAGGTCCACCCATGCCGTCTGAGAACGTCACCATCGCCGCCGCGGACGTCGGGGCCCCATAGCCACTTCGCGAATTCTGTGGTCGGCGTGGTCAGTGTGGTCGTCGGCTCGACCACAAACCGAGGCTCCAGTGGTCGTCGGCTCGACCACAAACCGAGGCTCCAGTGGTCGTCGGCTCGACCACAAACCGAGGCTCCAGTGGTCGTCGTCTCGACCACGTCGACCGCATCGACCACACTTTTCAGCGAGGCTCCGTGAGCACCGGGATGAGTTGCCGGGCGGCGCACCTAGGCGCTACAGGCCGAGGCGCTCCGTGAGCTCGTCGGCGAGGGTCGGGCTAGAAGTGACCTTGAGCTCGTAACTCGCCCGGTAGGCCGGTTTGTCGATGTCGATGATCTTCCGCAGGTCGATCGGGGTCGCGATCAACACCGCATCCGCATCCGACGCGTTGATCGTGTCGGCGAGGTCCTTCCGCTGCTGCTCCGAGTAGCCCATCGCGGGTAACAACTCCCCGATGTGCGGGTACTTGGCGTAGACATCCTTGATCGAACCAGCGGCCCAGGGGCGAGCATCGACGAACGATGCGGCACCGGCACGCTTGGCGGCGACCACTCCGGCTCCGTAGGTCATCTCGCCGTGGGTCAGGGTCGGCCCGTCTTCGACCACCAGCACGCGCTTGCCCTTGAGGTCGGCTCCGTCGTCGACCGTGACTGGAGACTCCGCCTCGACGACGACCGCCTCTGAATTCAGGTCGTCGATCGTCTTCTTCAGCCTGATGACGTCGTCGGGAGCGGCCGAGTCCATCTTATTGATCACGACCACATCGGCCATGCGCAGGTTGGCCTCGCCCGGGTGGTAGCTGGTCTCGTGACCCACGCGCAGCGGGTCGACGACAGTGATGTGGACATCCGGGACGTAGAACGGGAAATCGTTGTTGCCGCCGTCCCACAGGATCACGTCGGCTTCCTTCTCCGCACTGCGAAGGATCTCGCCGTAGTCGACGCCCGCGTACACGATCGAGCCGCGATCGAGATGGGGTTCGTACTCCTCGCGCTCCTCGATCGTGCAGTCGTGCGTCTCAAGGTCCTCGTAGGTTTCGAAACGCTGAACCGCCTGTGCGACGAGGTTCCCGTAGGGCATCGGGTGACGGATCACCGCGATCTGCTTGCCCGCCGACTTGAGGATCTCTGCGACGGCACGGGTCGTCTGCGACTTGCCCGATCCGGTCCGGACCGCGCAGACCGCGACCACCGGCTTGTCCGAGGCGATCATGGTGGAGTTGCCGCCCAGCAACGAGAAGTCGGCTCCCGCGGCGATCGCCCGGGATGCTAGGTGCATGACCGTCTCGTGGCTGACATCCGAGTAGGCGAAGGTGACCTCGTCGGCTCCGAACTCGGCGACGAGGCTCTCGAGTTCGTCCTCGATCCGGATCGGGATCCCGTCGGGATAGAGGCTCCCGGCCAGCTCTCTCGGATAGACCCGGCCGTCGATCCCGGGGATCTGGGTGGCCGTGAAGGAGACGATCTCGACCGTCTCATCGTCTCGGTACCGAACGTTGAAATTGTGGAAATCCCGTCCGGCGGCGCCCAGCACGATGATCTTTCGTCGCTTATCTGTCGGATTCATGGCCGAAGGCTACACCGGCAGTAGGCTAGCCGGACGTGAAAGAACGGAAGCTGACAAAGCGAGGAACAAAGCGGCGCGAGCAGGTCCTCGAGGTGGCGGCGCGGCTGTTCGCCGAGCAGAGTTACCACGGGACCACGGTCGGAGACGTTTGCGATGCCCTGGGTGTCGGCAAAGGTGTCTTCTACTGGTACTTCGAATCCAAGGAAGCCCTCTTCTCCGAACTGCTTGAAGGGTCGTTGCTGCAGCTGCGCCGCTCGCAGGAAGAGGCGATCACGCTTGCCCGGGACCCCGTCGCCCGCATCGAGCAGGGCATCCGTGCATCGATCAAGTTCTTCGACGACAACCCCGAAGTGCTGTCCCTCATCCGCATCGCTGGGCGCTACGAAGAGTTCCAGACCCTCGTCCAGAGAGGTCAGCACATCGTCGTCGCCGACACCGCCGGACACATCAAGGAGGGGATGGCCGCGGGCCTGATCCGTCCGGGAGATCCGGAGTTGATGGGTCATGGGATCCTCGGCGCGATCTTCCACTTCGTCGAGGTCTACATGGACTCGACCAACGGTAACGACCGCCCCCAACTCGCCGACGAAGCCGTCACCTTCTGCCTCCGGGGACTCCTAGAAGTTAGGTAGAAGGGTCCCGAGTGCCGGCGCGGGAGCGGCCACCCGTCACGCGCAAGGTCGTACGTCGCGCGCCGGGTGGCCGCCCTCTCGTGATGCGACTTGATGGGTCAGCCGCTGTGAGCGGGCGCCCCAGCCGCGAGTGCCTTTACATCCGCGGTTGTGAGAGCCTTACCGCCGATGCCCCAGTCACCGCTCTGGACCTCCTCGACGACGACCCAAGTGACGCCGCGCATGTTCTCACCTTCGATAGACACCATCGCCTCGGTGAGGCTTTCGACGATCTCCCCCTTCTGCTGGGGCGAGAACACTCCCTCGATGACCTTGACGTTGACAAACGGCATGTCATCCTCCTGTCCTGATCAAGACGATCCGGCTTATCCGGATCGTCGCTGTTGACAGCCATGCTCCGCACGGCAACGGTCGGCCGAAGCCCGGCGTCATGTCCTCACACCGGCGGTCCGGGCCGCCCGTTTCCGTCTCTTTGCCCGGCTGGCGTTGCCGATACAGCTTCGAGCCGGAGCGTGTGACCGCGCGTGTGAAAGGAGGCAACACCGCCGAACTAGACGGTCTCGGGATCGACGCGCTCAGTCGGAACGGTCATCTGCAGGTGGGGGGCGCGCTTCGGCCAGTGCTTCGTGTAGCGAGGGGTTGGCGATGTTCGACGCCAGCACAGTCGCGGCATCGAGGGCCTTCTCGTCGCCCTGGTGGTAGCGATGAAGATGGGCTCTCGCCACGAACTCGAGGAGCCCTCTCGATGCAGAGCGTGCTTCAAGCTCATCGACGAATCGAGGAGCGTTCTCCAAATGGTGAGCGGTCGCGATCTGACACAACGCATCCTGGCAATAGGACTCGACCCACATGTACGCATCCGAGATCCTGACGCAGCGAGTGCGCGCGTCGTCGAGCCAGTCGATCGCCTCGTCGATGAGGCCTCGCCGCGCCTTCACTAGTCCGATCCCCCGTGCGCCGACGCCCTCCCAGCATGGATCGCCGATCTGGCAACCGAGAGCGAAGGCATGTTCATAGGCATCGGCGGCCGCATCCACGTCACCATCGGCGAGGAAACAGTCGCCGCTGAAGCTCTCAGGCCACGCGACGAACGAGGTCCAACCTTCCTGCTCGGCTATAAGCTTCGCCCGAAGGCTCAAGGGTCGAGCTTCCTCGACGGCACCGGTGAGAAGCCGGGCCCGCGCCAGAAACGCACAGGTGAACGCGATCTGCTTGCCGGCGCCAGCCTCCTCTGCGAGGGCGAGTGATCGCTCGAGCTCCGTTATCGCTTCAGGATAGTGAGCCGTGTCGGACCAGCACGCCCCCAAGACGGCACGGATCATCGCCTCCTCGGCCACATCGTCGCCGACGGCCTCAAGAGCTTGTTCCAACCACATTCGGGCGCGGTCGTAACGGGCGCCAAGCAACTCGACGTATCCGAGCTCGCGCTGTGAGCCTGCTACGAAGCGGGTAAGACCCGCTTCCGACGCGACGTCGATCGCCTTGTGGAGTACGACCGAACCCTCTTCGTCCCGCCCTCGAGGAGCGTGGATCAACGATGACCCTAGTGCGAGCAGTGCCTGGGCTTGGAGCGAAGCATCGCCGATCGCCTCCGCTTCTGACGCGGCGGATCGCAGAGAGCTTATGCCCGCATCTACCGCGCCTGCCGCGATGGCGGTCGTCCCGGCGTCGATCTGGGCGCGTGCGGAGGCCGACCCAGCCACCGACCTGCGCGGTGGAGGTGCCACCGGGGAGTGGACGGCGTTGTGCACATCGGGTCCGGGCTCCACTCCGAGTTCCTTCATCAACAAAGTACGGCAAGCTTCGAGCTGCGCGCCGGCGTCAGCACGATCTCCGGAGGCCGCGAGGCTACGGATCAATAGCGCTTGGTGGGACTCATCGAGCGGGTCGACTTCGACTAATTTGCGCGCCAACTTCACGGCGTCGGCCGGGGCGCCCGCCGCGATCCGGCCGAGCGCGGCTTCACGCATGACCGCGGCCGAGGCATTGGCGAGGTGCCGGCCCTCGGTGAGAAGCCAGGCATCGTACGCGGGGCAGTTCGGGAAACTCAGTCCTTCGAGGAACGCTTCACCGATCGTAGGAACCGACATCGCCTGACGCCACGTTCCGAGGATCACGCGCTCCACGTCCACCTGGGTATCGGTGGGGAGATTGAGTTCGATCGGCTCGCCCCGCAGGATCCCTTTTACGCCGAGCAGCCGTCTGAGTTCCGCGGGGTTCCAGCGCAGCGCCCCCAGAGGATCGTCGGCGTCGGCGAACAACATCGAGGCAAGGCGTCCACGCGGAACGGGGGAGTCCGAGCGAATCAGGTATGCGAGCAGTGCCCACACCTTCCTCCCCCTGGGGGGAGGCGCGGGCACTCCATCCAGCTCGATGCTGGGGGGCCCTAGAAGCCGGATCGTCAGTTGTGCCATCTGGGATCGATCATGTAGCAAGCGCAGACGTAGTCCGCGATCACGCTGAGGCGGATCGCCGGTCTTGCGATCACGACGAGGCGGATCGCGGACCTTTTTCGAGCGCGCGGCGGATGCCGCGGGCGGCCTGGCGGATGCGCTGCTCGTTCTCGACCAGCGCGAAGCGCACGTACGGATCGCCGGCGGGACCGAAGCCGAGCCCCGGAGCGACGCCTACCTTCGCTTCCCCCACGAGGAATTCCGAGAACTTGAGCGAGCCCATGTGCTGGAAGGGCTCCGGGATCGGTGCCCACGCGAACATCGTTGCCGGCGGCACCGGGATCTCCCATCCGGCGCGCCCCAGCGACTCGCACAGCGCGTCCCGGCGGGAGCGGTAGATCTCGCGAATCTGCTTGGGGGCCTCGGTGCACTCGTTGAGGGCGATGATGGCGGCGATCTGGATCGGTTGGAACACGCCGTAGTCGAGATAGCTCTTGAGCTTGGTGAGGGCGCCTACCATCTCGGTGTTGCCGACGCAGAAGGCGATGCGCCAGCCCGGCATCGAATACGACTTCGACATCGAGAAGAACTCGACGCCGACATCGCGGGCCCCCGGCACCTCGAGGAGCGAGTGCGCCCGCTCGGCCTCGAACACGAGGTCGGCGTAGGCAAGGTCGTGGATCACCATCACGTCACGTGCCTTGGCGAACTCGACGAGCTGCTCGAAGAACTCCCGCGTCGCGACCGCGGTCGTCGGGTTATGCGGGAACGAGCACAGGACGACCCGCGGCCGCGGCTCGGTGTGTTCGTAGGCGCTGACGAGGTCGGCGAAGAAATCCGACTCGCGGGACATCGGGATCGAGGTCAGGTTCGCTCCGGCCAGGATCATGGCGTAGGTATGGATCGGATAGGTGGGCTCCGGCACCAGCACCGAATCGCCGGGGCCGCACAGGACCCACGCGAGGTGCGACAACCCCTCCTTGGCTCCGATCGTCGTGCAGATCTCGGTCTCGGGGTCCAGGGTCACGCCCCAGCCCCGCTCGTAAAGGTCGGCGACCGCTTGCCGCAGCTTCGGGACGCCTCGCGAGGTCGAGTAGCGGTGGTTACGCGGGTTGTCGGCGGCTTCCTTGAGCTTGTCGATCACCGCGTCCGGTGGCGGGAGGTCCGGATTGCCCATCCCGAGATCGATGATGTCCTCGCCGGCTCGCCGCGCTCGCATCTTCATGTCGTTGACGGTCGCGAACACGTACGGCGGGAACCGCTCTATGCGTCTGAACTCCATAGCCTGAAACTAGCAGAGGAGGTAAGTTCCTCGGCCCTCGATGTCTGTGGCGAAGCGCCTAGACATTGGGATCGTCGAGGTCCGTGCCGGAGCCATCCATCCGCACCAGATCCGAGAGCACGAGGTCGTCGCCGTTGAGGCTCGCCTGGAACGACACCGCTCCCCCATTGCTCACTCCCCTGAGCCTCGCGGAGTA
>WHTI01000449.1 GCA_009377815.1 Actinomycetota bacterium | reverse complement strand
TGCCAGAACCATCAGCAGGGCCACCGTGCCTGCACGGACCAGAACGACGGAGTAGATCATCGTCAACGGGGATCCGGTCGAGTGCCTCGTTCGATGATCCTCACCCGTTTCTCGTTGAGCCCGGCCAGAAGCGGAAAGTCGGGCAACGCGGAGGCCAAGTCGACGCCTCTCCCCTCTCTTTGCTCATCCACACGTTCCACGCGCCTGATTCTGCACGGCGTCGCAAGGGAAGGAAAGTGGCATCGAACCGATCGGTAAAAGGGACCCCCATCCGTCATCGGAGTAGTGGACTCTCTGCGAGGAGTCGCTGAGGCGCTACGGATGGAGGCTTCCCTCGGTTACATCGCCAACGACTTGGGGTTGCGAACGGAGTTCGCTCCTTCCCGTAGCCCGCACCGCCATCTCATTCTGCCCGACCCGGGCGTCATGGGAGGGTTCCTCCCCGGGACCTCATCGGATCAGTCGACAGAGGCCAGGCGGAGATAGAACTCCTATCAACCGAAGGCTGTTCGTCGAGCGATGTTGATTCCGCCGCTCTCTTCGGGGAGTGTGGCACTATCCGCCATCCAGGTCCGTGAGTAAGGAGTTGCAATCGTGCGTCGCGCCTTTCAGCCCGCCCTGCACGGATTCAAGTTCCACAACAGCTTCTCCGGATATCCGATCCCCTTCGACATCCCACGTCTTCCGCCACCATCGGGGGGCTACGGGCTGTGCGGCGGGATGTCGGCCGCTGCCTGTGACTTCTTCGCGGCCGATCGACCGATACCGGCGGCTCAGTCAGTGCCAGCCAAGGGCACGCGGCTCTACGACTATCTCTACCAGCGTCAGCTCGCTACCCTCGGGGAATCCGGCGCCTACGTCCTGCGGTTCCTCGCGTGGATGGCTCTCCCGGACGATCACGTGCACGGGGTGCGCGGCCTTACATACCGCGACGAGTTACCCGCTGTCCGCCGGGAGCTCGACCAGGATCGACCGGCGGTCATCGGACTCGTTTACGTCAGCGCGAACGAGTCGATGCGAGTGTGGGAGAACCACCAGGTCGTTGCCTATGCCGTCGCCGAGTCATCCAAGCCCGATACCGCGTTCGCCCTGCGGATCTACG
>WHTI01000251.1 GCA_009377815.1 Actinomycetota bacterium | reverse complement strand
TCGGCGAAGTCCTGGCGCTCGGTCATCGCGTAGGCCATCGCGGTCTTGATGATGGCGCGCGAGCCGTTGATCATGTTCTCCTGCAGGAAGTAGTTCCAGCCCCGGGTGTGGGCGCGATAGTCGGCGTGGTTGAACGCCATCTCGTAGTCCATCCCGGTGACGCCGAGCTCGGTTGCCATGTAGTCGCCGATGAATCCGGTGTCGGTGTAGCCGAGCGTGTCCCACACGGTGCCCCAGCGGGCCGGCTTGGTCGGCACGGTGTTGGCGACCGGGAACCCCAGATCCTCGATGCCCTCGCCGGCGTCGCCACCGGTTTCCTCTTCGAGGGCGTTGACCAGGCCGTCATAGAGGGTCTCGTCGACGATCGACTTGGTCCGTTCGGCGATCGACATCAACCGACGGTGCTTGACGGAGTCGAACTGACCGGCCGGATACATGATGTCGATGAAAGCGCGCGACGCGCTCTCACCATGGATGTCGGCGCCGTAGGCGATCTGCCCGCCAACTCCGGCCGCGGCGACCTCGTGCATGAAGCGGTGACCGTAGAGCATCTCGCTCTCCTCGAGTGGGTTTCGTGAGGTGTTGATGCTCCCGACCGTCGGCATCTGCCGGTTGAGGTCGGTGTTGGCGTAGTTCCCACGGGAGTAGAGGCGCGCACTAGCCGGGTCGCCCGGGACTGGTGCGAAGTGGTCGCCCTTCACCCAGCCGTCGATGTTGAAGTCGATGAAGTACACGGCCTCGTTGGCCAGCACGTCGGCGACTTCGTACTCGTTGATCTCCGGCTCGCTACCGGTGGTGGACTCGTAGCCCTCGGCTCCATCCACGATCGTGCCGCCATCCTCGGCGGCCATGGCGAGGTCCTCCATCGCCCGGAGCCCGCCCTCGCGACCGCCGATCTCGTCCCCGTGGACCGAGAGTGAGAACAGCAGGGTCTCCTTGCCGGCGTCGGGGACCTCCCTGTCGGTCAGCTTGATGGCGAAGATGTCGTAGCCGTCGCCGGTGTCCTCGGCTTCGTAGGAGCGGATGCGGTCCGGACCCATGCTGACGGCGTCGTCGCCGTAGAGGTCACTCAGCTTGATGACCTCGACCCAGCGGGGGTACTTCTGCGCGAGGTACTCGATGCCGTGCTGGTACTCCCGGAAACCGGTGGCCGGGTCGGGGAGGTACTGAACGTACTCGAAGGCGGTCTCGGCCTCGGGGAAGATCCGGCCCCCACACAGATCGAGCGGCGGCCCACCCATGTAGCCGTCGGTGCACACTGGCGTCGCCGAGGCCCCGGGGGCGACCAGCATGACGATCGAGAACACGAGCACCGCGGCGACCGAGAGACGAGGCGTACGACGGACCATCAGGAGCCCTCCTGGTGTGAGAGTCAGCTATTGAGCTCGCGGTTCGTCCGTAGGGGGGCTCAACCTTCGTGCAAACGCACAAATCGGTCAGAGGCGGGCGACGACCTCACCGAGAAGAGCGACCACCTCGACGTCGGTGTGAAGCAGATGCTGGAGCATGATCCGATCGAGACCCGCCTCCCCCAGTTGCCCGAGGCGGTCGGTTGCCTCTTCGACGGTGCCCACGATCTGTTTCTCGCGGGCCCGGGCGAGCCACTCGTCTTCCGATCCCGACTCTCCGTCGAGCGCCATGCGCTGCCGCGCTCGTGCTTGCACCTCAGAGTCGTCCGAGCCGATCACGACCCCGGTCATGGCCGAGAAGACGACGTCGCCGGGATCTCGGTCCTCGGCGGTGTAGGCCGACTCCAGCTTGTGTCGCCGGGTGCGGACCTCGTCGATCGTGGGGTAGACGGTGTTGTCCTCGTCCGCCCATCGGGCGCAGAGGGCCACGGTCCGAGGACCACCAGAGCCGCCGACGATCAGGTTCGGGCGCGGTGTGGACACCGGTTTAGGCAGTGCATCGAGACCCACTATCGAGTAGTGGCGGCCCTTCAAGTCGAAGGTGCCGCCGTTCCACGACCGGGCGACGATCTCGATCTGCTCCTCGAGCATCTCCATGCGCGTCTTGGTGTCGTGGAAGGCGAAGCCGTAGGCGCGATGTTCGTCCACGTACCACCCGGCCCCGATCCCGAGTTCGGCCCGACCACCGGAGATGTGATCGACGGTGACGACCGACTTCGCCAGGACCGAGGGATGCCGGAAGGTCGCGGGGGCGACCATCGTGCCCAGCTTGATGCGGGAAGTCTGTGCCGCGAGCCCGGCCAGTGTGGTCCACGCATCGAGCGACGAGCCACCGTCGGTGCCGATCGAAAGGTAGTGATCGGACCGGAACAGGCCCTCGAGCTCGGCGTCTTCCGTCGCCGTCGCGAGCGCGTTCAGTCGTCCCAGGTGACACTCTCCTGGCCCTCGATCATCAGGCAGACACGCATCAGTTGCCCTTGAGTCGGAGAGGCAGGGCGTACCAGAACCACCCGAACCAGAGCGCGACCGCCGCGGCCACCAGTAGCGCGGTGGTGTTGTCGAACAGGGCGCTGAAGACCACGACGACGACCGACACGATCGACATCAGAAGGAGGGCGAGGCCACCGATCGCAGCGCGGTTCGAGGTGAAGAGGAGCTGCTCCTTCGTCCCTTTCCGGAAGGTGAGCCGGTGCATCGAGGTCGGCACGATGAACAGAGCGGTCGACAGAGCCGCGGAGAGGAGGGCGATGATGTAGGCGGTTTCGCCGACCCCGGAGATCTTCCCGAACGCTTGCGTGAACGGCAGCGTCAGGAGGAAGGCGAACAGGACCTGTACCCCCGGAAGGGCAACGCGGAGTTCGTTCAGGAGTTCGATCAACTCACGATCGACGCGCTCCTTGGCATCCTCGTCG
>WHTI01000465.1 GCA_009377815.1 Actinomycetota bacterium | reverse complement strand
TCGATCGCGAAACGGATCGACTGGTCCTCGAAGGTCGCATGGAGGACCTTGTCGTCGAGGAACTGCGCCGCGCTCGGCTCGACGAAGACCTGTGCTCCCTCGGTGTCGACGATCTCATCGGTCGCCTGCGGTTCGGCCGCGAGGGTCAGTTCGAGGGTGGCCTCGGATTCGTTCACCGGGGTCGCGAAGATCCGGAGTCCTCCGGTCTCAGGGACATCCGATCCTTCGACCAGCTTCTTTACGGCATCCGCCGCTTCGGCGGTGACGGTAAGCACGTGAATCACTCCTTCGCTAGTGGCCCGATCGATAGGGACGCTCCACCATCGCGGACTTGTCCCGTATGCGCAAAGAGGCAGTTGCTAGCTCTTGTCGATCACGCAGAAGAGGTTGCCCTCGGGGTCCTCCAGCACGATGAAGTCTTCGTCCGGCTCGGGCGTGCGCGGGAAACGCGTCGCGCCGAGCGCCAGCAGTCGTTCGACCTCGCCGGCTTGGTCACTCGTGTAAAGATCGAAATGAAGGCGGTTCTTCCCGACGCGTTTCTCCGGGACCACCTGGATGGACACCTGCACGTTGCGCCCTTCGGGATCCCTGAGGACCGCCCAATCGTCCTGGGGTTCCTCGCGCGGTACGTAACGAAGGGCCTCCTGCCAGAAGCGCGACATCGTCGGGAAGTCGTTGCAGTCGATAACGACCGACCCGATCCTCAGATCAGGTTTCTGTGCCATTTCTCTCCTTGGTAGGTGGGAATTCAGGAGTCTAGGTCGGCGGCGACGACGCCTGAGTTAGATGTACGACAGCAACCGGTCGGCCAGCTCCTTGGGCCGGCTCAGGGCAACACAGTGTCCCCCGTCGACTTCATCGGCTTCGATGCCTAGTCGCTCTTTGATGACTCGACGCATGTAGTCGGGAGTGAAGAACCTGTCGTCGCGACACAGGAGGGCCTTGGTGGGCGTATCCGGCCATCGATCCAACGGCCAGGGTTCGCCCATCCGGGCGTCGGATTGATCCCGCACCCGCTGCAACGCCTCGGCCGCGAGGTCCGCGGGG
>WHTI01000272.1 GCA_009377815.1 Actinomycetota bacterium | reverse complement strand
CGAAGCCTCGAGGACACCTGGGTGCCGACGCCCGGGATATCGGCGACCGAGTGGCCTCCGGCGCTCTCGGCGTCGACGAGATGGGCGGCACCGGGGATACGACCGACCAGCTCACGGCCCTCGACGGCGGCGGTGTCGACGAACTCGGTGAAACGACGGGGGAGGTCGAAGTCGGTGAAACGCTTGGTGAGGTCGTCACGGACCCTCTCGGCGGTGGTGGTGGCATTGCGCAGCACCTCGGCCGATGCGCCGACGGCGGCGTAGGGAAGTTGCTTGATACGGGTCATTTGTTGCGGCTCCTTGGCTGAATGGTGTTGGCGTCTGTAAGCATTATCTCACCCCGCGCTAGCAAAAGCCAACTTAGCGCTTGCAAGAGTATGTGTGTCAGCTTCCGACCCCGACGTCTCAGAACTGCGGCTCATCGGTTGCGCGCGACAATCTTGTTTCGGGTTGGTGGGTAGGTACCGTTGCCTGATGTTCCAGCCCCTTACCGACAGTCGGATCGCCTATCTGGGTGCGGAGTTGATCTGCCGTTTTTTCGAGGAGTTCGAGACCCGGTTCCGCATCATCACCAGAAGGGCGCCGATCCGGTTCGCCGAGCGCGACTGGGACGGGTTCTCCAGGGACGCCACGGAACGGCTCGATCTGTACGAGCAGAGTGCCGCTGGGGCCAAGTCTGAAATCGAAGCGCTTCTCGCCGATCGGGTCGAGGATGCGGTGGTATGGGCGAGCATGAAGGCCGTCTACTCGGGGCTCATCGCCCGGCGTGACGATTGGGAGCTCGCCGAGACCTTCTTCAACTCGGTTACCCGGCGGATCTTCTCCACCCAAGGTGTCGATCCGATGATCGAGTTCGTCGATACCGATTTCGACACTCCCCCAACGGCGAGCTCCCAACCGGTGTACACCTCGTTCGAATCCATCGCCACCACCGAACAACTCGTCGATGAGGTCCTCGACGCCGTCGAGATCGGCGCCAACTTCCGCTCGAGGAATCGGGACGTGGCCGCCGCGGCCCGCGCCGTGGAGGGCCACCTCCGATCGGTCGGGGCGTTACGAACCATCGAGCGTGCCGAGTTCGTCATCACCCCGTTCTTCAGGGGTAAGGGCGCTTACGTCGTGGGGCGCATCTTCAGTGGCTCACACGTCCTTCCCATGGTCCTCGGTCTTCTCCACCCCAGAGAGGGAGTGATCATCGATACAGTCCTACTCACCGAGAACCAGGTGTCGGTATTGTTCTCGTTCGCCCGCTCCTACTTCCACGTCGACACCGCTCGGCCCTGGGACCTGGTCCGGTTCCTCCGCTCGTTGATGCCCCGCAAGCGCGTCTCGGAGCTGTATATCGCCATCGGGAGCCACAAACACGGGAAGACGGTCCTCTACAGGGAACTGCGGGGCCATCTGATCGGGTCGGGGGAGCGGTTCGATATGGCGCGGGGCATCCGTGGCCTGGTGATGGTGGTATTCACCCTCCCCGGGTTCGATGTCGTCATCAAGGTCATCAAGGATCGGTTTCCACCGCAGAAGTCGATCACCCGCTCGCAGGTGAAGGCGAAGTACCGGATGGTGTTCCGTCATGACCGGGCGGGTCGGCTCATCGACGCCCAGACGTTCGACCGTCTCGAGTTTCCCCGTGAACGCTTCTCCGACGAGGTCATCGCCGTGCTGGCGTCGGAGTGCGCCCGGTCGGTGACGATCTCCGACGACGTGGTCGTGCTGGGGCATGCCTACGTCGAGCGCCGGGTGATCCCGCTCGATCTCTATCTGGAGAACGCCGATCCGAGATCGGCGCGCCATGTCGTCATCGATTACGGGAACGCCATCGGCGACATGGCCGCATCGGGGATCTTCCCGGGTGACCTACTTCTCAAGAATTTCGGCGTGACGCGTCACGGGCGGGTGGTCTTCTATGACTATGACGAGTTGACCGACCTCGGGAACATGAAGTTTCGCGAGCTACCCGAACACGACGACGGGCTGGCGCCGGGTGGGTGGTTCGCGGTGGGGCCCCGGGATGTGTTTCCCGCCGAGTTCGAGACGTTTCTCGGCATCCAGGGGGAGTTGCGTCGCATATACAAGATCCACCACGGGCGGCTGTTCGACCCGCGGTGGTGGAGATCCCTCCAGGAGCGGGTCGCCGCGGGGGAACTCATCGAGATCTATCCCTACGAGTCGACGGCAAGGCTCCCCGGCGGGTAGACGCCCGATTCAAATCCCGGGGCCGACCGCGGCATGGGCGACGTCGTGACCGCGGCGTGCCTTTCGACAGTCATCCGGTGGGCCGATCCTCTAGGCTCGCAAATGGCGTTGGTGCATCTGGTCACCCTCGCCGAGGTCAAGTGCAGAGACGGCCAAGTACGGGGTGTCTCGCAGATAGGGAGAATGTTGTGAAAGGTTCTATTCGCGTCCCGATCCTGGTGTCGGCAATGGTCGCCTCGATGTTGATGGTGCCGGTGGGGG
>WHTI01000207.1 GCA_009377815.1 Actinomycetota bacterium | reverse complement strand
CCGCACCCCGAGTTCGTCCATGATCGCTTCGAGAGCCGCCCGGTCCTCATCGATGTCGACGACGAGCTGCTCCAGGAACTCTCCGACCGGCGTGCCTTCGTTGTTGCCTGCCGCCCGTTTCGCCAGCTCGATGCCGGCGACCGATCCGGCGAGATGATCGTTGAGATAGATCGCTAGGTACTTCTCCTCGGACACGTTGCTCCTTATCCGCCGGCCGAGCGTCGGAGCGCCTTGCCGGTCATCTCTTTCAGCGACAGGTTCGCCGGCTCGGTCGTGGCGAGGAAGTCTTCGAGCACCTCGACGAAGCGCTCCGGGTGTTCCTCGTGGGGGAAGTGCCCGCACCTCTCGAAGATCTCGAGGCGGCTGTTCGGGACCAGTTCGTGTGCCCGCTGCGCGTGGGCGACGGGGATGAGCCGGTCGCGCTGGCCCCAGACGATCAGCAGAGGGAGTTCGTCGGCGAGGTAGAGGCGATCGGTGGCGTCGATCCGCTGGCCGCGGAGGTCCATCACGCTGCGGGCCGTGGTCACGAACGCGCGCCGGGACTCGGCGTCCTTGAGCGCCAGCATGTGCCGAGCCATGGAGTTCAGCGTCGGCGATCCTCGGAGACCCCAGTCGCCGAGTTTGCCGAACACCGAGCGGGCGGTGTTCTCGACCCGGTCGCTGGTCGCTAGTCGGAGGAACAGCTCCGAGCCGGGAAGGGTCGCGGCACGAAGCATGGGGGAGACCTCGGGGCCGAGCCCGCCGCTGCTGACCAGCACCAGACGGTTGCAGAGCTCGGGGTACTGGTAGACGAACTGCAGCGCGATCCCGCCGCCGAGCGAATGTCCGACGATCGTGGCCGACGGAACGTCGAGGGCGCCGAGTAGATCGCGGATCGCGGTAGCGAAGGCACCGAGCGAGTAGTCGCCGCGCGGCTTGGGGGCCCGACCATGACCGGGAAGGTCCGGTGCGATCACGTAGTGGTTGTGCCCGAGCGCCGGCAGCACCGGATCCCAGGTGTCGAAGCTTCCGGCGATGCCGTGGATGAGTACGACCGGCTCGCCCTCACCGGAACGCTTGAAGACGATCTCGTGATCGTGCCAAGCGAGGCGCTCGATCTGCACGTCGCCATCCGTGCCCGTGTCTCGCACCGATCATCTGCCCTTCGTTAGCCAGTCGCGGGGGCCATTGTGCAGCATGGCGCCGGCTACCGATTTTCGCCGCTTGCCCTGATGCACAGATTGCGTATCGAAATCGCCCTCTGTCCTTGATTGTCTGAAATGACCGCACTTAACGTTCTGCAGGGGGGGTCTCTGATGAGCACGATCATCGAATGGTTGAAGACTCATGTCTGGGCAACGGCAGCGATCGCCTTCGTTATAGGTATCGGAGCCGGGTCTTCCAACGCTGATGGAGGGCGAGCCGAGCCAGTTTCGGCCGGTAGTTCTTCGCAGGTGAGCGATTTGGAAGCTGGTCTGGACGAGGCTCGATCGGATGCTGATGCGCTCGCTACGGAGAACTCAGATCTTGAGTCTCGCCTCGACAAGGCGATCTCGGAACTCGATGAATTGAGCTCTGAGCTCAGCTTCGAGCAGTCCAAGCGTCCACTAAGGAACCTGGTGGGCATGAACAAGCGGGGAGTGTCCAAGCTGGCGGACCGATTCGGCTGGAGGGTGAGCTTCAAGAGCCGTGTTTCGAGCGCCACTCCGGGCAGCGTGATCTCTCAGTCGGTGGCTGCCGGATCGACTGTCCACGACGGTTCGAAGATAGCCGTTGTCCTCGCCAAGGCCCCCAAGCCACCCAAGCCAACGAAGCCTCCTCCCACCCCGGTCGCAGAGGACTGCACGCCGGGATACTCGCCCTGTCTCCCCCCGGCATCCGACTACGACTGCCTCGGGGGGTCCGGGGACGGCCCCATGTACACGGGTCGGGTGACCGTGACGGGATCCGATCCTTATGGTCTCGATTCCGACGGCGACGGGGTGGGCTGTGAGTGAGGCGAGAGTTCGTGAATAAGGGCGGCTTCTCCTGGAAGAGGCTCTCCGGCATCAGCGCGGCGAAATCACGTGTCTCAAGGAAGACGGGCGTGCCCTTGAGTCGCTCGGGTCGCAACCAGAAGATCGGAAGGATGGCCACAGGGGGAGGGTGCGTCATTCAACTCGTACTCGGCCTCGTCGCGATCACTGTTGTCGGCGCCGTCATGTTGCTGGCATGACTCGTAAGACAGTCAGCGTGGAACGAAAGTAGATGGCTCAAGCAAGGGGGAGGATATGAATAGTGTCAAACGATCTGTCATAGCCCTGGTGATCGTGGCATTGGGCCTATTCATGGCCCCGGCTCCGAGCGCGCTCGCGTTCACGGGTCACGGCTGCAAGGTCAAGAACTGCAAGTTCTTCACCTCCAGCTACAACACGGCCGTCTACTTCTACAACCGCAAGACCTGCGGTCAGTGGAAGTCTCTCAGCAAGACCTACCTGCACGGGTTCAAGAGCAAGAAGGCACTGAAGAAGAAGTTCCCTGCGCGCAAGCTCCATTCACCTTGCTAGCTTTCGGAATGCACGCTGACCTCCCGCGCGAGTCGTCTGCCCAGGCGATCCCTCTCGACGTCGAGATCGTGTCCGATGCGACGGGGACGAAGCCTGAGGCTCTACCCGCCGCGAGTCCCGACATCGTCTCCCCCCTCAACCGGTTCGGGGATCTCTACCGGCTCAGGGTCGCCGCCGTTGGCCTCCCACTCTGCCTCTGACATGAACAGGTCGGCGAGCTCGATCTCCGCCCTGCGGCGATCCCTGTCGGCCCCGACGAGGCGATCGATGAAGCCCAAGCTCTCGACATACTGCGTGCCGTCCGGAACCGGCGGCGGCACCCTGACCTCGGGGCGAGATTCGGATTCATTGACAATCGCCTTTTCCATGTCAATCACCTCTCCGAATCACGATACCTAGCTTCGACCCGAAAGTCGCCCCGAAATCAGGCGATGAGACGGCCACTGCTTACAATTGACCCGATCCGGTGAAGGAGAAGGTCGTGGCTACGAATGATCAGATCTTGGTGAGGGTGACCTCGGCGGAGGTCATCGGAGATTTCATCCTGCGCCTCGCGTTCAGTGACGGTACCGATCGCGAGATCGATCTCGAAGCGAGTCTGTGGGGACCCGTCTTCGAGCCCCTACGTGATCCTGAATTCTTCGCTCGGGTGAGCGTCGATGAGGAACTCGGCACCATTGTGTGGCCGAACGGTGCCGATATGGATCCTGTCGTGCTCCACGGCCCTGCTCAGGCTGGGTCGGATGAGAACGTCGGGGCACGGCGTCCTGAAGACACGTGAAGCTCGAGATTGAACTGTTCAGAGACAATGATGTGGGGCAGTGGGGTTACGGCGTCCCCGCGATGTCGATCGTCGGGACCGGCTGCCGAGATCGTGAAGCCGCGGAAGCTAATGCGCTCGACGCCATAAGCTTCGCCCTGGAAGCTCAGGGGGATCCCAGCCCAGCGGATTCGATAGTGGTGGAGTACGAGGTCAAGTTGACGAAATCACCGCAGGCGAACTGATGGCCATCTTCACGTATGACGCCGAAGCAGACGCCCCGGCTAGCTTGCGGAGTAGACGTTGACCTCTCGCTCGAGTCGCTCGCCCAGGCGATCCCTTTCGACGTCGAGATCGAACTGTGTTTGGAGGTTCAGCCAGAACTTCTCCGTCGTTCCGAAGAAGCGGGCAAGCCGCAGGGCGGTGTCAGCCGTGACCGCCCGCGTGCCGTGGACGATCTCGTTGATCCTGCGCGGAGGAACGCTGATGTCCTTGGCGAGCCGATACTGGCTGATACCCATGGGCAGCAGGAACTCCTCGAGGAGGGCCTCGCCTGGATGGAGGGGGGTCATCTTCTGTGTCATCT
>WHTI01000038.1 GCA_009377815.1 Actinomycetota bacterium | reverse complement strand
CGGGAGGCAGCAGCAACGATTGATCTCGTTCCACCGGGACAAAGCCGTGAGCCATGGAACCTCCTTGGGGTCCCCTCAAGTCTGCCGGTTCGAGGCCCAGAACGCGAGCCTTTCCGCCCATTTCGCGACAGGCTCGCAAGCGAGCACTGACACGTTCAAAACGTGCAGGGGGTTCATTCTGGGAGGGGGCCGTGGCGACGGCAGGTGGCTCGGTAGCCCTGAGGGGTCACCTGGACGTCGAGCCTCCGGGCACACTGAGGACAGAAGCGCGGGGGATCGAGGGGGCCGAGGCAGTCGCCGGGGCATTCGGCCCGGGGGCGCCCGCAGCCCGAGCAGAACATCAGTGCCGTACCAGGCACTAGATGACCTTGGAGAGGGCTCCGATGGGCATCTTGAGATCGCCGAGCATCTTGATGTCCTGGAGCGGGCCCCGGCCGAGCGTGGTCAGGTAATTACCGACGATCAAGGCGTTGATCCCCGCGGTCATCCCCATCGCTTGGAGTTCGCCGAGGGTCACCTCGCGACCGCCCGCGTAGCGCAGGATCACCTCGGGAAGCGCGAGCCGGAACAGCGCGATCCACCGGATCGCATCGAGTGGCTCCATCAAGGGACGATCCCCGAGCGGGGTTCCGGGACGAGGGTTGAGGAAGTTCAAGGGCACCTCAGTCGGGTCGACCTCACGCAATTGCCCGAGGAGTTCGATGCGCTGATCGACAGACTCGCCCATACCGAGCAGGGCGCCGCAGCACAGTTCCATGCCGGTCTCGCGCACCATCGTGCAGGTCTCGTACCGCTCCTCCCACGAATGGGTCGAGACGATCTCCGGGAAGAACGAACGGCTGGTCTCGAGATTGTGGTTGTAGCGGTGGATGCCACCGGTTGCGAGCCTCTCCGCCTGGTCGCGCGTGAGGATGCCGAGGCTCGCGGCGACGTTCAGTCCGGTCTCACTCCCGATCAACTTGGTTGCTTCGAGAACGTTGTCGATCGTCTTCTCGTCCGGCCCCCGAAGCGCCATGACGATGCAGAACTCCGACGCGCCGATCTCCTTCGTCTCGCGCGCCGCAGCAAGCACTTCGTTCATGTCCAGGTAGCCGGTCGGACGGACGGGGGTCTCGAACTTCGACGATTGCGAGCAGAAGTGGCAGTCCTCAGGGCAGCCCCCGGTCTTCGCCGACAGGATCCCCTCGACCTCGATCTCCGGTCCGCATCGCTCGAGCCGGACCTCATGCGCCAAGGCGGCGAGGCCCGGGACGTCCTCGACGGGGACTTCCGTCAGGGCCTTGAGCTCTTCAAGAGTCAGATCGCGCCCGTCGTCGAGCAACGCACCCCGTGCCTGATCGAACATCGTCCGGCTTGTCATTCACATCGCCTTTCGCTGTGGGTTCCTACGTTGTACTTGGTGGCTCAGTTCCTTGACGCTGGTGATCGGGCTGAGGCTCTCGGCTTCGCGGAGCCACTCTAGGTTCCTCCGGTGCAGGTCGTTGCCCGGCTCGAAACGGTTGAGGAAGACGATCGTGTCCCACTTCTCGAGCGCGGCCACCGCGAGCAGGACCGCGTTGATCGTTCCGAGCCCGGCGTCGGCGACGAGCAGAACCATGCGAGCGTCGAGAGCCTCGGCGAGGTCGACCGTGTCGGCATCGTCGGTGAGAGGAGAGCGCGGACCTCCGACGCCCTCGACGAACACGAGCCCGACCTCGGGCAACGACAACTCGGCGACGAGCTCGTCGAGCGAAAGTGGTGGGAGCCCGAGGGCCTCGGCGGCCATGGGCGGCGCCATCGGAACCTCGTACCAGCGATGCAGGGGACAGACCTCATGCGCTTCGATCCCCAAGGCTCCGGCGAGGACGTCGGCGTCGGTCGGGCCACCGTCGACGTCGAACGACTGGACCGGTTTGCGAGCGATCACCGGCACCCCGTCAGCCTGTAAGGCACCGATGAGCGCCGAAGTGACCCAGGTCTTTCCGACCTCGGTTCCGGTGCCCGTGACGACGCAGACGTCAGGAATGACTCTTCCTTTCGCCGAGCGCTTCATCGAGCGCGCCGACAAGACCCTCGACCTGCTCGGTCGTGTGGGCGGCCGACATCGTGATGCGCAGACGCGACGAGCCTCGAGGCACCGAGGGCGGTCTGATCGCCGGCACGAAGAACCCGCGCTCGAGGAGTTCGGCCGTCGCGGTCACGGCCGCGTCCTCGTCGCCCACGACGATCGGGATGATCGGTGATGGATGGCCGGGACGCAGGAGGTCGATGTTGGCTCTGAGGCGATCGAGCAGCGCCCCTCCTTCATTCGAGCGGAGGATCTGGAGCGCGGCGAGGGCGGCTCCGATGTCTGCCGGCGAGGAGGCGGTGGTGAAGATGAACGACCGGGCGGTGTTGATCAGGAGGTCGATCAAGGAGCCCGGCCCCGCAACGAACCCGCCCGAGGAACCCAGGAACTTCGACAACGTTCCGACCCGCAGGACCTCGGTCCCGGTGAGATCGAGGGCCGATCCGAAGACGGAGTGTGCTTCGTCGATCACCAGCAGCGCTCCGTGCCGGCGGCAGACCTCAGCCAGATCTTCGAGCGGAGCGACGTCCCCGTCCATCGAGAACACCGCGTCGGTCACGACGATCGCCCGGGACTCGCCCTTCAGCATCCGGTCCACCGCGTCCGGATCCGAGTGCGGATAGACCTTCACCCGCGCCGCCGCGGCACGACAGCCGTCGACGATCGAGGCGTGATTGAGCTCGTCGGAGCAGATGAGTGTGTCGCCGGTACCGAGAGCGGTCAGGACCCCGAGGTTCGCGGCGAAGCCGGTGGGGAAGAGAAGAGCGCGTTCGGCCGCCTTCCACGTCGCGAGGGAACGCTCGAGTTCGCCGTGCAAGGAACGCGAGCCCGCGATCAAGCGTGCCGATCCGGCCCCCGTTCCCCAGCGCTCCACCGCATCGCGGGCCGCGGCGATCGTGTCGGGATGCGATGCGAGCCCGAGGTAGTCATTGGATGCGAACGACACCACGGAGCGTCCCTCGACGACGCCCTCGACGGTCTCTACCCCGCCCGCCCCGGACGGCTCGAAGTCACGTATCTGCCGCCAGCGACCGGACGCGAGGATCTCGAGGTTCCGTTCCCGGGCCCATCTCTCCCAGCTCACGGTGCGACCTCGAGGATCGAGGTTTCGAGTGCGTCGACGATGATCTCGAGGTGTTCGGTCCCCACGGTGAGATGAGGCATGAGAACGACGACGTCTCCCAGCGGACGAAGCAGCACGCCGCAGTCCAGCGCCGCGGCACACACCTTGCGACCTCGTTTGTCGCCGGGATGCAGCTCGACGCCGCACATCAAACCCTGGAGGCGTATCTCCTTGACCGCGCTCAGCGGTTCGATCCGCTCGGCGAGCATCGAGCGCAGTTCTTCGGAGCGGGCGCGAACGTTAACGAGAACGTCCCACTCCGCGATCAACTCGAGGTGCTTCAGCGCGACCGCAGCTGCCAAAGCATTCCCCTGGTACGAGTGCCCGTGATACAGCGTCGTGGCCGAGAGGTCGTCGCCGAGGAACCGGGCCGCCACATCTCCCGACGCGACCGTGGCCGACAACGGGAGATAACCGCCGCTGATCCCTTTGCCGATCGCCATGAGGTCTGGCTGCAGCCCGCACTGCTCCGAGGCGAACAACGTGCCGGTTCGTCCGAATCCGGTGGCGACCTCGTCGCAGATGAGCAGTACGCCGGTGTCGGCACACGCTTCCCCCAGGACGGCGAACTCCTCGGCCGGGGCGGTGACGATGCCGGCCGCTCCTTGCACCAACGGCTCGACCACTACTGCCGCGAGCTCGTCGGCACGGTCCCGGATCAGCTTTGCTGCGACGACGAACGCCTCCGGGTCGTCGAAACGGGGAGCGCGCATCACCGGAAAGCGCAGGGGATCGAACACGTCGGTACCGAAGCCACCGCTCCCCACCGACAGGGAACCGATCGTGTCTCCGTGATAGGCGCCACCGAAGGCGAGGTACGAGGTCCGCGTGGAGATCCCCTGGTTGGTCCAGTACTGGAAGGCGATCTTGAGCGCCTGCTCGACCGCCGCCGCTCCGTCCGAGGCGAAGAGGAAGCGAGGATCGTCCACCGGCACCAGGGGAGTGAGCGCCTCAGCCAGCTCGATCACGACCCGGTTGCCGTTACCAAGGAGTGTCGAGTGAGCGACCTTCCCGAGCTGATCGACGACCGCAGCATCGAGCTCGGTGACCCGATGACCCAGGGTCGTGACCCACAACGACGAGATCGCGTCCAGGTAGCGGTTGCCCTCGACGTCGATCAGGTAGTGACCCTCGGCCCGCTCGACGATTACCGGCCGGTTCGTGGCGTAAGAAGCCATCTGGGTGAACCCATGCCACACCCTCGCCTCATCCCGCGCGATCCAATCGTTCATGGCCCGCGACCTTATCCGTCTGTTCTGCCGGTCGTCGAGACGACCGGCTCTCGCCATCCCGAGGTTCATGATTTGGTGCGACGCGCTGGATCTGGTTGAAGGTTGTGGATTCGGGGGCTATGTCCGGGTAGCGTTGCGCCATGGGAACCGCGATGGCACCGAGGAACCCCCGCGCCAGCTGGTTCGGCGCGACCCCCGTGACGGCGATCTATCTCCTCATCGGCTTCGCGATCGGCGTGGTCGGGGCCTGGATCATCGGCATCTTCACCTTCGGGCCGGCCGAGAACTTCGTTCTCGACTACTTCGACCGACCGATCCTGGACTTCGTCCGGGACCGCCGGGTGGACCTCCTCACCGACCTGATGAAGTTCTTCACCTGGCTCGGTACCGATCTGATCCTCATCATCGCCGGCGTCGCCCTGGCGGTCTGGGCCTTCTTAAAGACCCGCGATCCGCTGTGGCCGGTGTTCGTGGCCGTCACCGTGCTCGGCGCTATCTTCCTCGACGACATCGTCAAGGATCTTGTCGAGCGGCCCCGACCGCGCGGGGGCCTGGTCGAGGGCACCCGGTTCACGTTCCCGAACGGCCATTCTCTAAATGCGGCAGTCATGGCCGGGATGTTCGGATACTTCCTCACCAACCGCCGAGGACGCACGGAAACCCTTTGGGTCTGGCGGGGACTCGGGCTGGCCGCCTTCCTGATCGCCTTCTCGAGGGTCTATCTTTCGACCGACTGGCCGCTCGACATCATCGGCGGTCTCTGTCTCGGGGCCTTCTGGGTCTCGGTGTCGCTCGCCGCGTTCCGTCCGCGCTGACCGAGCAGAAGGTCCGCTATCCTCGCCCCTGGTTCCGAGTTCTGGCGGCGTGGCCGAGTGGTTTAGGCAAGGGCCTGCAAAGCCCTGTACAGCGGTTCGATTCCGCTCGCCGCCTCCATCCTGTTCTGCGTCTCGCCCAGGCGACCCGCTCTCGCCGCCCCTTGTGCCTGATCGGGCTACGACGCGCTGGTTCTGGTGTGGACCTAACGATCGAGCCGAGTTCTTTCGCTCTTGGGTAGGCGGCTTACTACGAGTTCGTAGGAGTGTTCGATCATCTCCTTTAGGTCCCGCCGCCCCAACCTAGGGCTCTCGTTACCGTCGCAACTCATGTTGGGTTTGAGTAGACGCGAGTGGGAGCGACAAATACGGCGGTGCGTCGCTCCTCGCGCATCACTCGGTCGTAGGTGGCCCAGTCGTCGTGGGTTCCCCCTGCTGCGCTGAAGATCTCGCGAAGCAGAAGCCGCAGCCGCTCGTCGTCTACCCCGGGGTGGGGATCGTCGGGTCCGATCAGATGGGCGCGGCCTTCGACCGCGGTCCACTGCCAGCCGGCGCGAAGGACGACGGCGATGGTGGGGTCGGCACGCAGATGGGCGAGCTTGCGGGTGCCACCCGCGGTCACGAACGCGACCGTGCGATCACCTGTCACCGGATGGGGAAGGACGCCGGCATTCACCACCGAGGTGTGAAGCGTGTGGTCTGAGCGGCGAGTAACGACCACGCTGAGGCCGTGATCGAGTGGCACCAGTTCTTCAAACCGTGCGAGGTCGATCATGCGTGGGCGGTACTGGGTTCGAACCAGTGACCCCTACCTTGTCGAGGTAGTGCTCTACCAGACTGAGCTAACCGCCCGCGGGGAAGCGAGGATACTACGGGCCCCTTTCTCCATGGATACGCTTCCCGGATGAGGGGAGGAGGACGCAACCGTTGACTAGGCCGATCCGCTACATCGACGGTCCGCCGAAAAGCGCGGAGACGATCGTGATCGGGGGAGGAGTGGTCGGGGCCGCGACCGCCTTCCACGCTGCCCGTGCCGGTTTCGAGGTGACGCTCCTCGAGAAGCGGCCGGCCCTGTGCACCCTGACGACCCCCGCATCCACCGGCGCGTTCCGTCTCCAGTTCGACAACCTCGAAGAGCTGACGCTCGTCCGCGAGTCGGTAGAGCTGTTCCTCAATTTCGAGGAGGCGACGGAGCAGACGGACTACTCCCTCGATATCAAGCAGCAGGGTTACCTGTGGATCACCACGGATGAGGAACGTGCTTCGAGGGCACGCGAGCTCGTCGATCTACAGCACTCGTGGGGGCAGACCGACATCGAGTTGATCGAGCCCGACGAGATACGCGAGCGCTGGCCGTATGTGACCGAGGAAGCGGTCCTGGCCCGCTTCCGCGCTGGCGATGGGTTCCTCGATCCCAAGTCACTGACGATGGGCCTCGCGGCGTCATCCAGGGCGAACGTCGTGACCTCCTGCGGTGTGACCGGCTTCATCGTCGAGGGCGACCGGCTCCGTGGGGTTCGGACGACGACCGGGGACATCTCATGCGAGCGAGCCGTCATCGCGGCGGGTCCCTTCTCCGGGGTGGTTGCGAAGATGGCCGGGATCGATCTTCCGGTGGTGACCGTTCCGCGCCAGAAGCTGGTCATGCCCGAGGTCCCGATGGTTCCGGTGGATGCACCGATGACGATCGACGACGATACCGGTGCGCATTGGCGCCCGGCGTTGAGCGGCGCGTATCTGTTGTTCACCGATCCTCGAACCGAGCCGACGGAGCCGGCCGAGGACGTTCCGAGCGATCACCGAGCGATCTTCCAGTTGCTCGATCCGGACTCTCCGTTCTCGGTGGCGCGCATCGCCCCGTTCTGGCGGGATATCTGGAGCAGGAACTCGGTCAACTGGATGCTTCAGACCGGGCAGTACACGATCACCCCCGACCATCGTCCGCTGTTGGGTCCGACACCCATCGAGGGCTTGTTCGTGAACAGCGGTTACAGCGGGCACGGCATCATGGGCAGCGCGGCAGGGAGCAGACACCTCGTCGACGTGATGAGCGGAGCGATGACCGGAACCGACAACCCGTTCGCGCTCGACCGGATCTTCGCAGTTCGTTCTCTCGACGTTCTCTAACTACCAACCGCTCGGCCCCCGCGCCCCTCGCCCTCGCTGAAGCGGGCCGCCCCTCCGGCCGTCTCCCCGGAGGCGATCGTCTGGAGGCCGCGGGCCAGTTCGTTGGCGGTCGCCGCTTCGACGTCCAGATCCCACTGCTCGTAGGATGACAAGCGATCGTTCCTCATGCACGTCTGGGGGAAGGCTGCGATCGTTCGGGCCAGGTCGATCGCGCCGGCCAGGGCCTCTCCAGGTTCGGTGAGGCGGTTGACCAGCCCCATCGCGATCGCCTCGTCACCTGAGACTCCCCGTCCGGTAAGGATCAGATCGAGGGCCCGGCTGTGTCCGATCAGGCGCGGGAGGCGAACCGTGCCGAGGTCGATCAGGGGAACGCCGAAACGCCGGCAGTAGATCCCGAAGGTTGCGTCACGTGCGGCGACGCGAAGATCGCACCAGACCGCCAACTCGAAACCTCCCGCGACCGCGTGGCCCTCGACCGCGGCGATCACAGGCTTCTCGAGGAGCATGCGGGTTGGTCCCATGGGACCGTCGCCTTCGTCCGAGATATTCGGGGTTCGGCCCTCGGTGATCGCCTTCAGGTCTGCTCCCGCGCAGAAGGTTCCGCCCGCCCCCGTGAGGATCGCGACTTTGAGATCGGGATCGGCCTCGAACTCCCGGAACGCCGTCACCAGGGCCTCGGCGGTGTCCCGGTCGACCGCGTTGCGCACCTCGGGTCGACCGATGGTGACGATCGCGATCTCATCCTGGGTCTCGTAGCTCACCGCGGGCATGACGGCCTCCTGGGAATGAGTGGGGAACACCGAGCCTAAGGCGCAGGATCGAGCTCGTCGCACAGATCGGACACTACGAAACGGCGAGAGCGGGCCGCCTCGGCGGGACGCAGAAGTGGCATGGTGGGTACATGCGCCGGTCATCCGAGGCTCGAAGTGCCGAGGTCTGGGCACGCACCTTTCCCAGAGCCTTCCGCCTCGCCCACCTCCTGGTTGGTGATGCCTCGCTCGCGGAGCGGATCGCGGAGAGGACCTTCATCCGGATGCACGTCCGGTACCGGGACGTCACCGGGGACGAGGGGCGCGAACGATGGACCCTGCGAACGGTGGTGAGACTCAGTCACTCGCGTCTGCGGCGACAATCGTTACGCCGCCGGGCAACGCGTCCTTCGGGTCCCCTCAACGAACTTCGCTTCCGCAGGCGCGCTGCGTACGTGCTGTCTATCTACGAGGACCTCGACGCCGGCGCCCTGGCCCACGCCTTGGACTGCTCGCCTAGTGGCGCGATCGCGCTCCTGGAGGCGGCTGAGAGATCGTTCGGGAAGGCAGGGATCGAACCACCCATTCGTACCGAGTTCGCGCGACGGGCAGCCGAGCTCCCGATACCCCCGCTCGCACTGAAGTCGCTGAAGCGAGCGTCGCGCTCGAGGGCGGTGTCCTCCGTGGCGACCGTGATCCTCCTGGGGGCGTCGGGCTTCGTCGGCGTGCAAGCGGTGACGGCGCCGGCGAACGAGCCCGAAGAAGTGGAAGACATCCAGGTCCCAGGATTGCAGGGAGCCTCCGACGCCCGGACGGACCTCGCGCGCTTCGGGGCCCCCGGTTGGTGCCCGTCGCTGGCGGGGACCACCCCATTCAAGTCGCAGACGCAGGGCGCGTTCGGCGACACCGCCATCCGGTTCGACATCGCGCTCGCCCGCCGCGGCTACCGGCAGACGATCGATGCCTTGCTCCATCCGTCTCCGGGAGCTCCTCCCGTGCACGAATGGCCACACCATGGATCCTCGAGCGGGCTGGGGGTCATCCAGATAACCGGTGGTTCCACGGATCCGGACCTGGTCAGATCCTGCGGCCGGGAGGTGGCCCGCCGCTCGATCAAGGCGGCCGTGCTGCAGCGAGGCGGCGACGCTGACGCCGGCGAGGTGATCGCGTTCTACATGATCTTGGTCGACGAAGGCTGGAGGGTCTGGGGGTCATCGGATCTCTGATCCGGCGGGGTCGTGGGACTCCCTGCGCGATAGGCTCACATCGAACGAGGGTCCAGTAGGTCCAAGCACGGGCGGCGGTTAGTTCCGCCTGCCTAGGAACGGAGAACGGTGGCTTCCGCTTCCGCGCATACGAACTGGGGAGAAGAACGACTACTTCTGGCTCTTGAAGCCGGAGGTATGGGTACCTGGGAATGGCACATCTCCTCGGGCGAACTCATCTGGTCCAGCGGATTGGGACCGATCCTCGGCCTGGCCGAGGGCCAGTCGCCCGAAGACTTCGAGGGCTTCATGGCCATGGTGCATCCGGAGGACCGGGACGCGGTCATGGCTTCGCTCCGGTCGGCTATCGATGCGCGCGCTGATGTTTCGAGTCAGTTCCGGGTTCCATGGCGCGACGGAACCGACCATTGGGTGATGGGTCGTGGTGTAGTTCTGACCGACGCTAATGGCGACCCCACCTCGATGATCGGCTTCGCGCTTGACATCACCGAGGAGAAGCAGCTCCTGGAGAGCGAACAGGCCGCCCGCGCGGAGGCGGAGGAGGCGGGTGATCGACTCGCGTTCCTGGCCGAGGCGACAAGGATGGTTTCGTTGTCGCTGAGCTACAAGGAGACCCTCGAGCGCATAACCACTCTCGCCGTTCCCCGCCTTGCCGATTGGTGCGGCGTCGACCTGATCAGGAGCGATGGATCGTCGGAGGGGGTCGCCGGCGTCCATGTGGACCCCTCGAAAGACGACCTGATCAGATCTTTGCGCGCGAACTACCCAACCGACATGGAGAGCGACGCGATGAAGGCGTTGTTGAGCACGGGCGAAGGCCAGCTCTATCCCGAGGTCACGGACGAGATGATCGAGATGGGGGCGAAGGACGAGCGGCACGCGAAGACGCTGAGGGCACTCGGCCTCACATCGGTCCTGGTGGTGCCCATGACGGCGCGCGGTCGGATCATCGGACTCCTGACACTTGCTAGCTCGTCCCCCGACCGTCACTTCGGCGAGCGAGACCTCGAGTTCGCCGGCGAGATCGGACGACGTTGCGCGATCGCGGTCGAGAACTCTCGCCTGTACGAAGAGCGTGCTCACATCGCGAGGATCCTGCAACGTGCGCTTCTCCCTGCCGCGCTGCCGAACATCGATGGGATCTCGATGGCAGCTTCCTACCTCCCAGCGGGGGAGGGGAACGAGGTCGGCGGGGATTTCTACGATGTGTTCGACACGGCGGCCGGAAGTTGGGGCATCGTGATCGGAGACGTCTGTGGCAAGGGAGCAAGGGCCGCTGCCCTCACGGGACTCGCTCGTCACACGATCAGAGCGGCGGCCCTCAACTCTCCGCGCCCCGATGACGTCCTGCCGGTCGTCAATGCTGCGATCCTGCATGAGTCGGGGGACTCAGAGTTCGTGACCATGGCGTACGGATGTCTCGAGAGGAACGATGACGGCGGATTCGTTGCCTGGATCTCGAGGTCGGGCCACCCGGTCCCGATGGTTGTGCGTGTCGACGGCCGCGTCGAGAAGATCGGGGCCGATGGCGCCCTGCTCGGCGTGTTTGACGACATCGACGTGGAAGTCGACAAGGTATCTCTTTCGGTTGGCGATTCGATCGTTTTCTACACCGACGGTGTGCTCGAGGCTCGACACGACGACGACCTCTTCGGCGAAGGACGCCTGGTCGAGGTCCTGGAAGGGTGCGCAGGACTCGACCCGGAGACCCTCACCGAGAAGGTTGAGCAGGCCGTCCTCGCCTTCGCCGGCGGGGCCCGAGATGACATCGCCATGCTCACCCTTCGGGTCGACGACCTCAGCTAACGAGTAGGCAGCACGGCTTCTGACTCGGAGTCGCCTGCGACTGGGATCTGATCTCTCGCGACAGCCCTGACTAGATCGCCTCTAGTGATGATCCCGATGAGGTAATCCTCATCGTCCACGACTGGAAGGCGGTTGACGCCCCTCTGGGCCATAACCTGCGCCGCATCCCATACGGATCGGTCGGGCGTGATCACCAACACGATCGGACTCATGACGTCTACCACGAGCTTTCCATCGGCAGCTCGGCCGGTCCTCTCGGTGCGGTTGCCGATCCAATCGAGGATCGAGAGAGAGGTCCGTCGCTTCGTCGTATCCGAGATGGCCCGGACGATGTCCGATTCCGAGATGATGCCCTCGACCTTTCCATGGACGACGACCGGCGCTCCGCTGACGTTATGGCACGCCAGGCGCTGTGCGGCCTCATGCAGAGTGTCCGTGGGTTTCAAGGTCACGACCAGGTGGGTCATGACATCCGCCACTGGTAGGTCTCTTGCTGGCTTCATAGTTCCTCCTTGTGAGGCCTCCCGGTCGGAGGATCCGCATCGCCCACCCGAAGTGTCCTCTGGAGTCGAGTCCCGCGCTCAGGGCCTTACGGCCCCACTTCGGGGGGTCCTTCTTCCTAGGAAGAACCCCACTCATGCTCGTCCCTTGCCTTCGAACAACTCCTCGACGTCGAGCAGAGTCTGCATGGCTCGCTCCGCGAAGCGCGAGGGCCTGAACGGCTCCAGCAGGGGGGCCGGTTCACCCAGATGCACCTCGGAGGCGACCAGGCGTCCGATCGTCGGAGCCAGGGTGATCCCTGGATGACCCAATGCGACGTACACGGATGGAAGACCGGGTATCGGACCCGTGATGGGTAGCCCGTCGGAGGGGGTTGCTTTCCAGCGAACCGAAACCGACGCGACCGTTGCTTGCGAGAGGACCGGAAGGGTCCGTGCCAGCCGACGCAGAAAGTGCCGTGCGTACTCGTTGGTGGGCTCGTTGCGCTGTCCGAGGCGCCAGTCCCGCGAGATCAGGACCCGCCCCCGGTCATCCTGCCGGACCGCGATCCAACCCTCGTCGGTAGTGAAGTGAAGAGACTGATCGCTCAAGGGCGCGACCGGATCGGTCACCATCATGAACCCTGGGTCGGGACGAACGGGGACGTCGGATCCTGCCCCACCGACGAGCGCATGCGTTTCGGCGCCGGCAGTCATAACCACAACATCCGGGTGCAAGGATTGCTCACCGACCTCGATGTCGACCGTGCCGATCTGAGGTCGGATCCTTGCCTGACCCTTGAGGACCTCTCCTCCGGCCGACCGGAGGGCCCTCTTGGCCCCCGCGACGACAAGCGCGGGATCAACACGGCCGTCATCGTCCGCGACGATCGCGTAGAGGACCTCGACGGACTCGTGGAGACCTACGAGCTCGCGTAGTTCGGGTGCCGAGATCTCTCGCACCGGGTACCCACGATCGCGCGCCGCACTGGTGATCCGTCGCAGATGCTCGGCTGCCTCCGGGTCACCGGTCCAGCGGCAACTTCCGTCCCATCTCAGGCCGACGTCGGTTCCGAGCCTCCACCCCCACCGGCGCCAGTCGGACATGCCCATGGACGTGAGCAGGTAGTGATCGTGATTGAGGGCGTCCAGGGCGGTCAGTTCGGCGAACGAGCCGCGGGTGGCATCGCCTCCGGTCTCGGGCCTGTCCACCAGGGTGACCTTGATCCCCAGGTCGGCGAGGTGGAGCGCCACGGAGGATCCGAGAACCCCTCCGCCGAGCACGACGATCGATCGATCGATGGAAATCATCCACCCTCCTTGAGGTCGCTCTCTTCTCCACAGGGTGGACCCGGGCTCCACGGGCTTGTAGTGCCGGTCGGCCGGTCACGCAGGGGCCGTTCGGGTGGGTTCTTACTTACCTCGAGCGACCAGGGTGGCTCGCGAGTAGCGGGCGACCTGATCCGAAACGGAGCCGACCAGAGCCCGGCGGATGGGACCGAGACCGCGCGAACCGACCGCTACGAGATCGAAATCACCCTTCTCGGCGATGCCAAGGATCCGGTCGTTGGGGCTTCCGGTGACTACGTCGGTATCGGCTGAGAATCCCGCCGTGGCCAAGGTCGCGGCCGCGGCGTTGACGTAGGCCTCGGACCGGCGGATCAGTTCCTCGTGCAGTTGCGAATGGCCCTTGTCCGTCGGTGGAGCGAGGCCGGGCAAGCCGAGATAGTCCGGGGGCTGGACCTCGACCACCGAGAGGACGTGCACCATGGCCCGCTCGGGATCGACCAATCCGGCCACCGCGTCGAGTGCCATCTGGCTGCCTTCGGAGCCATCCACCGCCAGGAGGACCTTTCCCGGGCCGTCTGCGGCCGAGGCCTTGTGGGTCACAAGGACCGAGGAGGGCGAGTTGTGAAGGACGAAGGTACTGGCACTGCCCAACAGGAGATTGCTGAGCCAGCTGCGGCGGCCCGCGCCGACCACGGTGAGGTCATAGCCGTGGCCCTCGACGGCCTCGACGATCTGCTCTCCGGCGCTACCTTCGACGAGAAGTCCCTCGGCGCTGAAGCCTGCATCCAGGAAGAGAGCAACCTCTTCGTCGATGACCTTCTGGGCGTGCGCTTTCCGCTCCTCGATCGAGTCGAGGACGAGTGTGGGGCTCTCGGGCACCACGATCTCGAAGGTCGAGACCCCGAGAACGGTGAGATCGAGGGAGTGCCGCCCTATCTTCCTCAGCAACGTCCCGGCGTTCTGCGCCGGTTTCGATCCATCGGTTGCGAACAGTACCTTCATGGTCGTTCCTTCCTCTCTGGTTCAAGTCTGACCCGTGCGCCGTGGACCAGCAGGGCCGGATGGACCGGAATAGGAGGGCCGTGCGTACTGCTGTAGACGATGGGAAACGCTTGGGAGTTCCTGTCGCAACTCAAATTCAGGATGAAACCGAAGGGATGAGATCGTGGTTCGGATACCGGATGATTTTCTGGACGTGATGGACAAGAAGGGCTACGCACACATGGCAACGATCGGACCGAAGGGGGAGCCGCATTCGTCGCCGGTCTGGTACGACTGGGATGGCGAGCACCTGCTGGTCTCCCACACGAAGGAGCGTCAGAAGTTCGCCAACATCCAGCGGGATCCACGGGTCGCATTGTCGATCCTCGATCCGGAGGACCCGTACCGGTTCGTCGAGATCCGCGGTTCGGTAGAGGTCATCGACGACCCCGAGAAGACCTTGATCCACAAGCTGGCCGGCAAGTATCAGGGCAAGGAGCGGTACAACGATGCCCCTGGGAACAACCGGGTGATCTTCAAGATCACGCCCACGAGAGTGGTCACCCACTGACGGCCCCGCCCGCCCCTCGCCATTGGGTAGCCTGCGCTGATGAGTGCAACCGGTCTCTATGCGGTAACCGTCATCGGCAACGATCGTTCTGGCATCGTCGCGGGGGTAACCAAGGCTCTGTACGACACGGGGTGCAATCTCGAGGACGCGACGTCGACGATCCTGCGCGGGCACTTCTCGATGATGCTGATCGTGTCGTCGGACGCCGATGCAGGCCGGCTAAGGAGCGCTTTGACCGACGTCGCAGGGGACCTGGGAGTGACGATCACGGTCGCTCCGGTCGAAGAGGCGGCGCTCGAGGTCGACGCTCCCACACACATGGTGTCGGTCTACGGCGCCGATCATCCCGGCATCGTTTTCCGGATCTCGCAAGCCCTGGCCGACGCCGGGGCCAACGTCACCGACATGACCTCCCGGATCATCGGTTCGTCCGATGAACCCGTCTATGCCCTGATGCTCGAGGTGGCGGCCGCGGCCGATGCCGACCTCGAGGAGAAGCTCGCCGGGATCGCCTCCGAGATCGGCGTGGACGTCAGCGTTCACCCGATCGAGGCGGACATCCTCTAGTGGCGGACTAGCCTGTGGCGATTCGTCCCGTGCTCAGGATCCCGGACCGGGTCCTCAAGCGCATCGCGACCCCCATGGGCGGGGTCTCCGATGATGATCTCGTCGCCGATCTGATCGACACGATGCGTGCCTCTCCTGGTTGCGTCGGCCTCGCGGCACCGCAGATCGGGGTCTCGCGCAGAGCCTTCGCTCTCGATGTCACCGGCCACCCCAAGACGAAGCGATGTCACGGACTCCTCGTGGTGTTCGATCCAGTGCTGACCGAATCCAGCGGCCGTGAGGTCGGGCGCGAGGGGTGCATGAGCGTTCCCGACCTCACGGCCAACGTCGCCCGCGCCAAGCGGGTCGTCGTCGGGGGCCGGAGCCCGGGGGGCGAGGAGCTCACGATCGAGACGAACGCGTTCGAGGCCCGGGCGCTCCAGCACGAGATCGACCATCTCGACGGCTTCCTGATCCTCGATCGGGTCGCCTCCCTGGCCACCGACGTCTTTCGGAGGAAGGTGTATCAGGACCCCCGGACGTAGGGTTCCCGAGGTGTTTGCGGATATGCAACTTTCTGCATATCCTTGCAAACTATGGGACTTGAAGTAGGCGTACTGGGCGCATCGGGATACAGCGGAGGCGAGCTGCTTCGCCTGTTGGCGGCACATCCCGCCCTGTCGTTAGGGCCCGTGGCGGCCGATCGGGCCCGGAGCAGCAGCGTCAGGTTGGCGCATCCCCACCTGGGTGCGGGGGGAACGTTCGCGTCTCCGGACCAGGCGGTCGCGGCCGAGGTCGACGTGCTGTTCTCGTGCCTGCCTTCGGGGGCCCTCGAGGAGCTGGGGGAGCCGGCCGCTCACCTGGTCGTCGATCTCTCGGACGACCATCGCGCCGATGACGGGTGGTTGTACGGCCTCACTGAGTACGTCCGGGATCACCTTTCCGGCGCCACCAGGATCGCCAACCCCGGTTGTTACCCGACCGCGTCGCTTCTTTGTCTGGTTCCGTTCGCGGCTGCCGGGTTGATCGAGGCCCCGGTCGTGATCGATGCCATCTCGGGAACATCGGGCGCGGGTCGCAAGACCGACGACGCATACTCGCTAGCGAGTCTCAGTGGATCGATCAAGGCCTATGGGACGACGTCCCACCGGCACGTGCCCGAGATCGAGCGAGGGCTGGCGAGCTTCGGGGGCCTGGAGACCGCTGTGTCGTTCACACCTCACCTGGCCCCGATGCCACGCGGCTTGCTGGTGACCGCGCGAGCCAATCTCGCCGGCGAACTCGACGATGTCGGCGCACTCGAGGTTCTCCACGACGCGTACGCGGGGGAGCAGTACATCGAGGTCATCGAGGAGTGGCCGGAGACCAAAGCCGTGTCCGGCTCCAATCGTGCGATCGTTTCCGCCCGCGTCGACGCCCGCACCGGCTTCCTCATCTGTTCGTGCGCGATCGACAACCTCGGCAAAGGTGCGGCCGGACAAGCCCTCCAGAACGCGAACATGGCCCTGGGTCTCGAAGAGTCGCTGGGTCTGTCGGCGGTTGGGATGTGGCCGTGAAGTGGCCGGAGGGCATCACCTCGGCATCGCTGTCGTGCGGTATCAAGCGGAGCGGTCGGCCCGACCTCGGGGTGCTGCTGTCCGAGAAGCCACTGCAGTGGGCCGGAGTCTTCACCCAGAATGCGGCGGCCGCCGCGCCGGTGCAGTGGTCACGCGCCCACCTCGGAAAGGCGGTGCGAGCTCTGGTCGTCAACAGCGGTAACGCCAACGCCTGCACCGGTCCGGCCGGCGATGCCGCCGTCGCAAAGACGGCCGAGGCGGCTGCGGCGACCTTCGGTCTGTCACCCGACGAGATTCTGATCTCCTCCACTGGTCCGATCGGGATGGAGTTGCCGGTCGACAAGATCGTCGCCGCACTTCCCGACGCATCGGCAGGGTTGTCACCAGAGATGGAACCGTTCTTCCACGCCATCCGTACGACCGACTCGCGGGTGAAGCTGGCCGCCTTCGGTCCCCTCGTCGGGGTCGCCAAGGGCGCCGCGATGATCGCGCCGAACATGGCGACGATGCTGGCGTTCCTCGGCACCGACGCTCCGATCGAAAGTGGCGTCATGCAGGGGTTGCTGGCCGGAGCGGTGAACCGCTCGTTCAACCGCATCTGCATCGACGCGTGCGAGTCGACCAACGACTCCGTCTATCTGTTCTCGACCGGCACCGGCGATCCGGTGTCATTGGATGAGTTCTCGGCAGCGCTGGACGATGTTTGTGCAACGCTTGCCGAGCAGATCGTGCGGGACGCCGAGGGCGGTACGCGCGTCGTCTCGATCGAAGTCACGGGAGCTGCGGATGAAGAGGCCGCCGCGAGACTCGGGCGTGCGGTCGCCGCGTCGGACCTGTGGCGCGCTGCGATGCACGGCTCGGACCCGAATTGGGGTCGTGTGCTCTCGGCCATGGGATCGGTCGATCGTTCGCTGGCACTCGATAAGGTCTCGGTGTCGATCGGCGACGTCGAGGTCTTCGCCACCGGCGCTCCGACGGGAAGCGTCGAGGCCGCCGCCGCTCAGATGGATGGCGACTTCTCCTTGTCGTGCACCGTCGGAGACGGAGCGGGCGCTGCAACCGTTCTGGCGTGTGATCTGTCTCCCGACTACGTGAAGCTCAACGCGTTCGGAACCACATGATGGACGCCTCGATCGCTTCGAAGACGCACACGCTTGCCGAAGCGCTGCCGTGGATCCGCCGTCATCACGGCGCGACGGTGGTGGTGAAGATCGGAGGAGAGGCGCTCGAGGATCCCAAGCAGGCGGCTTCGGTCGCGGAGGACCTGGCCCTCCTCGCGCTGGTCGGCATGAGATTGGTCGTGGTTCACGGAGGCGGCCCGCAGGTCTCCAAGGCGATGGACCTCGCAGGACTCGAGCCGTCGTTCGTCGGAGGACTCCGTGTCACCACATCAGAGTCGATCAACATCGTGAAGAGCGTTCTCATCGGAACCATCAACTTCGAGCTCGTCGGCCTCCTGAGGAACGCGGGCCTGGCCCCCGTCGGGTTGAGCGGTGCCGACGGCGGCCTGCTGAGAGCCGAGGTCAGCTCCGGTCCTGCGGGCGAGGACATCGGGATGGTCGGCCGGGTCACGGACGTGAACGCCGCTCTGCTCGATTCACTCCTCGAGGACGGCTACACGCCGGTGATCGCATCGATCGCTCCGGATGCTGAGGGATCCCCTCTTAACGTGAACGCCGATGCGGCGGCGGGAGCGATCGCCGCATCGATGAAGGCCTCGAAGCTCGTCTACCTGACGAACATTGAAGGTCTCTACGGGGATCTCGGTGAGGCCGGCTCACTGATCTCCGAGCTGGAGGACAACGCGTTGCGCGCTCTCCTCCCGAACCTGTCGTCGGGGATGCGCCCCAAAGCGGCGTCGATCCTGGCGGCCCTGGATGCCGGTGTCGCCAAGGCGCACATCCTTGATGGACGCGTCGAGCACGCGTTGTTGCTCGAGGTCTTCACCGATGAGGGCATCGGGACCCAGGTGCTCAGCTCGCAGGAAGCGGTGTGGACATGACCGCAGTGCTCGATGACGTCACGATGCCGACCTACCGAAGGTGGCCGGTCGAGTTCCTGTCGGGTGAGGGTGCATGGCTTCGGGATACTTCGGGCGATCGCTATCTCGACCTTATGGCGGGGATCGCCGTCGCGAGCGTCGGGCATTGTCATCCCAAGGTGACGGCGGCGATCTCTTCCCAGGCGGCGTCGCTCGTGCACGTCTCGAACCTTTTCCTGACGCGCCCGCAAGCGGAGCTCGCCGGAGGTCTAGCGGACATGACCGGCGGGATGAAAGCGTTCTTCGGGAACTCGGGGGCCGAGGCGGTCGAGTGCGCGATCAAACTCGCGCGCCGGTGGGGTGGCTCGAGGCGGACGATCGTCGCAGCCGAGAAGGGATTCCACGGCCGGACGCTCGGCGCCCTTGCGGCGACCGGGCAGCTCGACAAGCAGGAGCCGTTCGAGCCCCTTCCGCTCGGCTTCGAGCACGTTCCGTACGACGACATCCCCGCGCTGGAGGCGGCGCTCGATGACGAGGTCTGTGCGGTGATCCTCGAGGTGATCCAAGGTGAGGCTGGGGTGCTCGTCCCGCAGTCCGGTTACCTCACCGAGGTTCGCCGCCTGTGTATCGAGGCCGGGGTTCTGCTCATCCTCGACGAGATCCAGACGGGCCTCGGCCGGACCGGCCGTCTCTTTGCCTACGAACACGAGGGCGTCGCTCCCGACATCCTCTGTCTCGGCAAGGCGCTCGCAGGGGGGCTCCCTATGGGGGCCTGCCTCGCCCGTCCCGAGATCGCCGACGCGTTCCAGCTCGGAGACCACGGCTCCACCTTCGGCGGGGGCCCGGTTCCGTCGTCCGCCGCCATCGCGGTCCTCGAGGTGATCGACGAAGAGGGTCTGTGCGAGCGCGCCAAGGTGGCCGGCGAACGACTCATGAAGGGGTTGGAAGCGATCGCTCCTCACGGATCGGTCGTGCGGGGGATGGGGGCGATGATCGGTCTCGAGCTGCCCGATGGGGGGGCGCGCTCAGTGGTTGAGGCATGTCTCGAACGGAAGGTGCTCGTCAACGACATCGGCGACAAGGTGGTCCGGTTCGTTCCTCCGCTGGTGATATCGGATGACGAGATCGACCACGGACTCGGGAAACTCGAGGAGGTCTTCGATGCGATCTGACCGGAGGCGAGACCTGTTGCGCATCCTCCACACCGGCAAGGCGTCAAGCCAGAAGGACATCGTCGATGCCTTGCGCGCCGCCGGTCACGAGGTGACCCAGGCAACCGTGTCGCGCGACCTGCGCGAGGTGGGGGCCACGAAGATCCGCTCCGGCGACGACTTCGTGTACCTGCTCCCCGACGAACTCGGTCGTACCCACGGGAGCGATCTGATGATCCGGAACCTGGAGCGCACGCTCGAGGAGTTCTCGCTCGACGTTCGCTCCGCACATTCGCTCGTCATCGTTCTGACCGCTCCGGGCCATGGCTCGGCGGTCGCACGAGCGATCGATCTCGCAGGTCTGGATGACGTCGTCGGAACGGTCGCCGGAGACGACACCATCTTCGTTGCAACACCTTCGCCCGACCATGCCGCAAGACTCGCGTCCAGTTGGTCGCGTGACCAAGAACGTGATCAAGAAGAGGAGAAGTAGATGTCGAACAAGAAGAAGGTCGTGCTCGCGTACTCAGGGGGCCTCGACACATCCGTTTCTATCCCCTGGCTGAAGGAGCAGGGCTACGACGTGATCGCGGCCGCGGTCGACGTTGGCCAGCCGGGCGACCTCGAGGGGGCGATCGAGAGAGGTTCGACCCTCGGGGCGATCGAGTCGCGGTTGGTCGATGCGCGCGCCGAGTTCGTCTCGGGGTACCTCATGCCTGCCCTGAAGATGAACGCCCTCTACCAGGGTCGCTACCCGCTCGTCTCCGCGCTGTCGCGTCCTTTGATCTCCAAGGTCCTGGTCGACATCGCCAAGGAGACCGGCGCTACCGCGGTGGCGCACGGTTGCACCGGGAAGGGGAACGACCAGGTTCGCTTCGAGGTCTCGCTGTCGGCACTGGCCCCCGATATTGAAGTGCTGGCACCGGTGAGGGACTGGGACATGAACCGTGACCAGACGATCTCCTACGCGCAGGAGCGCGGCCTCCCGATCACCTCAACCAAGTCGACTCCGTACTCCATCGACGAGAACGTGTGGGGCCGGAGTATCGAATGCGGCGTGCTCGAGGATCCGTGGGAGGTCCCCCCGAAGGAGATCTACGAACTGACAGGGGGAGATGCTCAGGGGCCGGGCGAGATGGTCGTCGGGTTCCAGTCCGGCATCCCCGTCTCGATCGACGGAGAGTCGGTCACGCCCCTGAACGCGATCGAGGCTGCGGGGAAGATCGCCGGCAGCTACGGGTTCGGCCGCATCGACATGGTCGAGGACCGACTCGTCGGGATCAAGAGTCGCGAGATCTACGAAGCTCCGGCGGCGCTGTCATTGATCACGGCACACCGCGATCTCGAGGGACTCACGCTCGAACGCTCCGTGGCGCGCGAAAAGCGTCACCTCGAACTCAAGTGGGCCGAACTCGTTTATGAGGGTCTCTGGTTCTCTCCGCTCCGCATCGCGCTCGATGCGTTCGCCGACTCGACCCAGGTGCCTGTCTCCGGCGAGGTCAAGCTCTCATTCTTCTCCGGTGGGTGCGCCCCGACCGCGCGGCGGTCCGACAAGTCGCTCTACGACTTCAACCTCGCGACCTACGACGACGACGATGTCTTCGACCAGTCCGATGCCGCAGGGTTCGTGCGGCTGTGGGGGATGCCGACGCGCAACTGGTCGAAGGTGAACGGCCCGGGGATCTAGTTGCCCAACATGTGGGGCGGTCGCTTCGACGCCGGTCCGGACCCGGAGATGTTCGCCCTCACCGCATCGATCGAGGTCGACATCGCCTTGCTCGGAGCCGACGCCGCGGCGACCAAGGCGCACGCGCGCGTCCTCGAGAAGGCGGGTCTGCTCACGGCAGACGAAGTGACCGCGGTCGACGGCGCGCTCGACGAACTGGTCGCGCAATGGCGCGCCGCCACACTCTTCCCGGCCCCCGGCGACGAGGACGTCCACTCGCTCGTCGAACGCACCCTGACCGAGTCCCTGGGGGAGACCGGCCGCAAGATCCACGCGGGTCGCAGCCGCAACGACCTCATCGCGACCGACGTGCGTCTCTACAGCAAGGACGCGGCGGCCGCGCTCGGTGATGCGGTCAGAGGATTGATCGGCGCACTGGCGGATCGGGCCGAGGCGCACACCGAGACCGTGATGCCCGGCTTCACTCACGTGCAACCCGCCCAACCGGTGTCGGTCGGGTTCCACCTCGCGGCGCACGGTTTCGCGTTCGCTCGGGACCTCTCGCGGATCGAGCGCGCTGGGGAAGCCGCCGACGTGAACGTGCTGGGGGCAGGCGCCCTGGCCGGGACGACCCTGCCGCTCGATGCGACGATCGCCACCAAGGAACTCGGTTTCGCATCGATGTTCGACAACGCGATGGACGCGGTGGCGGATCGGGACTTCGTCTGCGACCTCCTCTACGCGACCTCGTTGCTCGGGGTCCATCTGTCGCGTCTCGCCGAGGAGATCGTGTTGTGGGCGTCTCCGGCATTCAGGTTCGCCCGGGTTCCCGACCAGTGGTCGACAGGGTCGAGCATGATGCCGCAGAAGCGCAACCCGGACATGGCCGAACTGATCCGAGGTCGTGCTGCTCCGGCGATCGGCGACCTCAACTCGATGCTGGTGCTACTCAAGGGTCTCCCGCTCGCGTACGACCGGGATATGCAGGAGGACAAGGAGCTGCTGTTCCGCTCGGTGGAGCGGGCACTCGGGTGCGTTCAGGGGATGACCGCGATGATCGGGGGCCTGACCTTCGACGAGGCCCGCCTCGCAGCCGCGTCCGAAGACGGAGCGATGTGGGCGACCGATCTGGCCGAGATTCTCGTGTCCCGCGGGGTCCCTTTCCGCGAGGCTCACGAAACCGTCGGTCGTTTGGTCGCCAGCTTGGAGAAATCGGGTGCGCCGATCGATGAGGAGTTGCTGCTCGCGGCACATACCTCATTCGAGCGCGGCGATCTGGCCGCGACCCGCCCTGCGCAAGGGATGATGGCACGTACATCGCACGGGGGAACAGCCCCGGAGAGAGTCAGGGAACAGGTCAAAGAGCTCCGCTCGAGGGTCGCCGGCTAGGGGTGAGTTGACCGCCTCCCCGGGCGTGGCTAGAATGCGCAGGCTGTTCAGGACGAGAAAGGAATCGATCCTTGCTGAAGACCCATGGGGAGTGCCTCTAGGCTCGGTCAACGCGACCACGCACGAGGTACGCACCCGCCGGCAGAAGCTCAGCCGGCGGATTTTTTTGCCCCAGAAACGCCTTCAGGTAAGGGGAGATCTTCCTCAGAAGCACCTTGGAAACTCCATAGCGAGCGCGAGCATCTATACCAAGCTAATAAGGGCGTACGGTGGATGCCTAGGCGCTAGGAGCCGACGAAGGACGTGGCAGGCTGCGATAAGCCTCGGGGAGGCGCCAAGCAACCCTTG
>WHTI01000442.1 GCA_009377815.1 Actinomycetota bacterium | reverse complement strand
TTCGCTGTGGCAGTGGACCACCACGTCATCGCAGTAGCGCTCGAAAGCGATCGCCGGGAACTCCCGAGCCATCCACGCATCGAACGCGTAATGCATGAACAGGTTGGCGAGCAACGGTGAGATCGCCGAGCCCTGCGGGCTCCCGCGATCCCTGGCGACCAGAGTGCCACCCTGCTGTTGAAGTGGTGCTTTGAGCCACCGCTCCACATACAGCAGGATCCACTTCTGACCGGTGTGATGGGCCACCGCCTTGAGAACCAGCTCATGATCCAGATTGTCAAAGAAGCCCTTGATATCAAGATCCACGACCCAGTTCGTCCGCCAGCAGCGTTCCCGGCATGTTCCCACCGCGTCCAGCGCACTCTTGCCGGGCCGGTACCCATAGGAGTCGGGATGGAAGATCTTCTCCACCTCCGGCTCCAGGACCAGCGCGGCCACTGTCTGTGCGATTCTGTCCGCGACGGACGGTACGCCAAGAACCCGGACCCCCTTACCGCCTGGCTTGGGAATCTCCACCATCCGCACCGGCGGCGGGAAGTAACAGCCCGACGACATCCGATTCCACAGCTTGTACAGGTTCCCCTTGAGATCCTGCTCGAACTGCTCGATCGACTGCCCGTCGACTCCCGCCGCGCCCTTGTTGGCCTTCACCCTCCGGTACGCCTCATAGACCATGTGCTTGGAAATCTCGAACGACTTCGGTCCGCTCATCTGGCTCCTCCCGGCAACGCCGGTTGACCACCGAACTGACCAGGATGACCCGTCCCCTTCGCTCCACCCGCGTTACCAGGCTTCATCGCTACTACGAGACGGTCCGCCCCCGTGCCCCGCATCGGTACTCGGCCTCTCACGGCGTGGACCGCTTGAGGATCTCCCTCTCGCCACCAGTCCCACGGACCAGCGACAGTATCGGGGCGACAGGTTCTCACGTTCCATGCAAGAGCCCAGATCAGGCTCGCGCCGTCTACATGCCGGATGAGCTTCCCCCGCTTTCCCGGAGACTTTCGAACCGGGTTTGATCTTGTGTCAGACCGGAGAGGAAGTTTTCGTGGCAGCACCGAGGAAGTACCCCGATGAGCTGCGTGAGCGCGCGGTCCGACTGTGGCGGGAGTCCGA
>WHTI01000036.1 GCA_009377815.1 Actinomycetota bacterium | reverse complement strand
GACCTCAAAGACGGTCTTGATGAGCTTGGGAGCGAGCCCGAGGGACGCTTCGTCGATCAGGAGGATGCGGGGACGAGCCATCAGGCCGCGAGCTATCGCAAGCATCTGCTGTTCGCCACCGGACAGCGTGCCGGCGGCCTGCGACCACCGCTCCTTGAGGCGCGGGAAGTATTCGACCGCGACATCCGAGATCTCTTTGGTGCGGCTCCGGTCCTTGCGGTGCGGCCACGCCCCCATGCGGAGGTTCTGAGCGACGGTGAATTCGGGGAAGACGTGACGGCCCTCGGGGACGAGAACCAGTCCCTTAGCAACCAGCTTGCGCGGGTCCCAGCCGGTGACATCGGTTCCGTCAAAGGTGATGCGTCCGCTCCACGGTTTGATCAGCCCGGCGAGGCAGAGGACCGTAGTGGTCTTGCCGGCGCCGTTGAGGCCTAGCAGCACGGCGGTCTCGCCCTCCTCGATGCCGAAGTTCAGTCCCTGGAGGACGGGGAGCGATCCGTAGCCGGCGGTGAGATCCTCGATCTCAAGAAGTTGCATCTTCGACCTCCTTGGGGTGATCGACCTCGATCTCGCCGCCGAGGTACGCAGCGACGACCTCTGGATGCGAGGCGACCTCGGCTGGCTTGCCGTGAGTGAGGATCTGGCCGAAGTTCATGCAATAGACGTAGTCGCACACCGCCGTCACCAGGGGCACGTGGTGCTCGATCATCAGCACCGTGAGGTTCAAGGTCTGGCGGAGCTTCAGCAGCTGCTCGCCGAAGGAGTGCGCCTCGTCGGGACCCATCCCGGAGGAAGGCTCGTCGAGGAGGATCACGTCGGGGTCGGTCGCCAGCACGGAGCCGATCTCGATCAGCTTGAGCGTCCCGTAGGGGAGACCACCGAGGCGACTATGCGCGAGGTGGGCGAGTCCGAGGAAGTCGAGGACCTCCATGGCGCTTGCCCGCGCTCGGCGCTCGGCGAACCACGTATTGGGCATCCCGAACATCCCGGAGAAGGGGCCGTAGCCGATACGCGCGTGCTGGGCGAGGAGGTAGTTCTCGAGAACGGTGAGCTCCTTGACGAGTCCGATGTTCTGGAACGTCCGTCCGATCCCCAGCGCGACCTTGCGGTGCGTCGGGAGGAGCGAGATGTCGTGGTCCCGGTAGGCCACCTTCCCGGAGTTGGGCGAGTAGAGACCCATGATGCAGTTGAACAACGTCGTCTTGCCTGCGCCGTTAGGCCCGATCAGCCCGACGATCTCCCACTCGGGGACGTCGATCGACACGTTCTCGAGTGCCTGGAGGCCCCCGAAGCGGATGCTCATGTCTCTTACTTCGAGAACGGCCATCAGGAGCTCTCCTCGGCGGCAGGGGCGCTCCGGTTCCGGAGCTTTGCGAGCAAGCTCGGCTTGTGGTGTGACCCTCCATCCGGGTGCATCGTGAAGCGATTGCCGGCGAGCCAATTCGTAATGGGCCGGATCTGCTCGGCGATGCCTCCGGGGGAAATGATCATCGTGATGAGGGCGAGCGCCGGCCCGATCACGAGAGTGAACTCCTCGGGATCACGGTCGAGGTTCGCCAGGAAGTCGCTCAGCGGCGTGACGAGATCGATCAGGTAGGGGAACAGGGCGAAGAACATCGAGCCGATGACCACGCCGGTCCGCTTGCCCAGCCCACCGACCACGACCATCAGCACCCAGAGCAGGGCGCTCTCGAAGCGGAAGTCGTTGGACACCACGATCTGACGACGATAGGCGAACAGCGCACCTGCGAGACCGGCGAAGGCACCCGAGAGCATGAACGCCATCAGCTTGTAGGCGGTCACGTTGACTGCGTAGGAGGCCGCGACGGCCTCGGAGTTCTTGACCGCGAGCACGGCCCGCCCGATGCGAGACGCCAGGAAACGCCAGTCGATGAACAGGCATACCGCCAGGGCCGCGAGGCAGAAGACCATGAAACGGTGGTCCGTGATCAGCAGCTTGGGGCGAGGGGCGGGCATCCCGGCACCACCTCGGGTGAGGCTCGGGATCTCGAAGATCGAGTTCACCGCAAAGAAACCGTAGGTCAGGGTGATCAGCGCGAGGTACAGACCCTTGATCCGTAGGGCGACGATACCGAGCAGTCCTGAGGCGATGATCCCGCTGAGGATCGCAAGCCCGACCGCCACGGCGAAGCCGCCCATCGGAGCGTATTGGCAGCCTTCCTCCGGCAGACACCCAGCTCTCTCTGTGATGTGGTGAGCGGCCACGAACGCCGCTAGTCCCACGAATGCGTGGTGCCCAAGCGAGACCTGCCCGGTGTATCCGAGGATGACATTCAATGACAGCCCGATGATGGCGAAGATAACGGCCTGCGAGATGTGATCGGCCCATAGACCCCCGAGGGTCGCGAGCCGTACACCCAACACGATCACGAGAGCGGCGATGACGGCGATGCGTATCGCCCAGCCTCGGGTGTTTGGCCGCCAGCGGGTCGGTTCCTTGACCGCCGGCAGGACGACGGTGGACTCGTCGACGGGGGGCGCGATGTCGGTGGCGGTCACTTAGGCCTCCTTTCCAAGGAGACCCTGCGGCCGAGCGAGCAGGACCAAGAGGAGGACCACGAAGATCATCGCCTGTTCGACCCCGGGGATGATGAGGTTCCAGGTCTGCTCGCCAAGAGTGAAGTGACCGCCGGCCCAACCACCGACCGACTGCACGACGCCGATGATGGTGCCGCCGATGAAGGCGCCCGGAAGACTGGTCATCCCACCGATCACCGCCGCGGTGAAGGCGGGGATCAGGATGTTGACGGTCATGACTGCGGGCGTGAGCGTTCCGGTCAGCGGGACGTAGAGGATGCCTGCGATCGCTCCGAGTGCCGCGGAGAGTCCCCAGATGAAGCGGGACATCCTTGGGACCCCGATTCCCACGACCTTGGTGGCGAACGAATCCTGTGATGTCGCCAGCACCGCCAGGCCGAGATCGGTGCGAGAGAAGAACCACGCCAGGAGTCCGCCGAGGCCCCCGAAGACGCCGAGGGCGATCAGTCTCTGCGGTTCGATCGTGAGGCCGAAGATCGTGATGCCCGCGGGGTCACCGGCCGCGTCGAGGGCCGGGAGGATCGAGTCCAACGACCGCGGTTCGATCCGGGCGATCAGGATCTCGATACCGATCAATGCCAGGGCGATGGCGATCGTGGCGACCAGCACGTTGATCCTTGGAGCCTCGATCAGTGGCCGGATCACCACTCGTTCGAGGCCGAGGCCGATCACGAGCGTTCCCGCGACGGCGAGCACGATGCCGAGCCAGTAGGGGAGCCCTTTGGTCAGGAAGAAGAACAGGAAGTAGGCGCCAAGGGTCCCGAACTCACCCTGGGCGAAGTTGAAAACCCTCGTACCCTTGTAAACGAGTACGAGACCCAGGGCGACGAGCCCGTAGACGAAGCCGTTCATGACCCCGAGCGTGATGAACGGGTTGGGACCGTTCTCGACGCCCGCTCCGAAGAGGAGACCGAGGCCGATCAGGGCAGCGAGGATGAAGGTAACAACGGGTGTCCGCATGCTCCTAGAAGTCCCTCTTGAACGACGCTTCGGTCACGTAGCGGTTGTTGGCGCAGTCCGCTCGCATCAGGTGCATCGAAGTGCCACCCATGTGGCCGCCGTTGAAAGCGACGTCCGGAAGGACCCCGGTCTTGTAGGGCTTGGAGTTCTGGTTGTAGTAGATGAAGCGCTCGCGCGTGAGCTCCTTCCCGGGAGCCTTCAGCATCTCGCCGATCACCTTGGACATGCCCCACAGCCCGAACATGATGTCGTCGGTGCCACCCGCGGCCCGGAAGTTCGGGTCGAACTTGTTCGAGTCGACGAAGGCCGGGAACGGGCTCAGGAACCTGGCGTTGTCGATCGACCGGCTGTTGCGACAGGCGACGTTGGCGACGGTGTCGATGCCCATAGTCAGGCCGTAGCCGACCCACTGAGGACGGTAGCCCTGGTTGACCGCGGCCTGGGCGAGCTGGATGAAGAAGGTCGGCGAGGTGAGGATGTGCACGTTCTGGATCCCTCGCTGGTTCAGCTCGGTAGCGATCGCTTGAGCCTCGGAGGCACCGGCGGTCTTGGCCACCGGCTTGTCGTAGTCGACCTTGGCACCCTTCTGACCCATGGCGCTCGTGAAGGAATCGTGTCCGTCACGGAAGGTCGGGGTGTTGAACCACACGAAGCCGTTCTTCTCACCGACGGCACCGAGCTGGTCGGTCAGGAGGTCGGCGAGAAGCGGTCCCTGTTGCGCATAGGAGAGCCAGATGGCGAAGTAGTTCGGCAGCGACTCGAGGCCGATCTCGGTGACGCCGGCGGAGACGTAGGGGACTCCGACCGAGGCGGCGTACTTGGCACACGCCTGGATCTGGTCGGTTCCCGCCACACCGACGAGGAGGAAGACCTTCTCGTCCTCGACCATCTCGCGACAGGCGGTGACGGCCTGCGACGGGTTGTACTCGTCGTTGCGGAACACGACCTCGACGTTGCGTCCGTTGATGGTGAGGTTCTTCGACTTGAGGTAGTTCCAGTAAAGGTCCTTACCCTTCTGGAACGACTGCGAGGGGACCGGTGCGGCACCGGTGATCGGAGCGTGGATCCCGATCTTGATGGTGCTGGCGGTCACCCCGGTGGCGTCTCCGCCCGAGGGAGCCTCGGGATCGGACGGCGTTTCGGGGTCGTCGTCGTTGCTGGCAACCTCGTCATCATCCGTGGTGGTCGTTCCTCCGGTGGTGCCGGGATCGATGATCTCGCCGGTCTCCGGGTCGATGAGTGCACCGGTCTCCGGGTCGATCAGAGCACCGGTCTCGGGGTCGACGGCTGCGCCGGCGGGAAGACCAGTGAGCCCGGAGGCTTGATCGGCGACACCTTCCTTCTGCCCACAAGCGGCAGCGGAGAACATCATCAGGAGGGCGGTCGCAATCGCGGTCGCTCTTCTACGGTGAGACACGATCGGTCAGGCCTTTCTCTTCGGAAGCGGGAGGCGCGACACGGCCTTGGTGATGGTCGCGCGGGCAGAGTTGAACTTGGCCGTCAGCCCCGCAAACGGCGAGGCTGCGGTGGTCGCGGCACTTGGGTCGACGCCGCGACGCTCTGCGTTGATGCGGTGGATCTGAGAGAGGACGCCGCCGGGACGTGCACCGGTGGCCGAGTCGAGCACCACGGTGCGAAGCGCCGAGAATCCGATCATCCCGGCGAGCAGCGCCAGCCACCCGTACCAGGGGATGCCGCCGACCTTCGCGAAGATCTCCTCTGCAGACGTCGGTCCGGCGGCGAGGTCGACCGGCTCCTCGTCGGCGGCCGGTGTGTCGGTGCTGAGGTCCGTGCCGGTGTCGGTCGAGGGCGTGGTGCCGAAGTCGCCCGTGTCGGTGGACCCGGTCGTGGGGGTTCCGCTGTCGAACACATCGGGGAAATCGGGAAGGGCCGGCTCGGTGAAGACCATCTCGGTCTTCATGCCGCCCTTTTCGACGCCGCCGGCGAGAACGACACGCCAGTTGGAGTCGGTTGCGGGGTCGAACTTGGCTTCCTTGGGCTGAACCGGCTGCAGCATGATCGCTGCGACCGGGATCTTGCCGCTCATCCACTTCTTGGCGAAACCGGTGAGGTTGAAGGACCATGTGAAGCCGTCGACCTTCTCGCCGTCGGCGTTCTTGACCTTGGCCTCCTTGCGGGTGGCGGTCGGGTCCTTCTTGGTGCACTTGAACTTGGGAGCCTCTTCGTACTCGCGAGCGTCTCCGTCACCGAAGAACTGGGTGACGAGGCAGGCCTGCAGCTTTTTGCCGTCGGCGTTGAGCTGCTGGGACTTCTCGTCGTTCGCCTCGGCGAAGGTCGCCTTGAAGCTCTTCACTTTTGCTCCGAACGGGACGACCGAGAGATCGAAGCCGACCGCCGACATCATCTCGGGGGTCTCGTAGTCGGCATTCACGACCATGACCGGAAGGCGTCCCGGCTTACATTGGCCGGACTCCTCCGGGAGGCCTCCCACTGGCGTCGTGGGACAGAAGGTGTTCGGGCCCTCGAGTGTCAGGATGTCCGCGTCGGTGGTGGGATCGGTGATGGGCTGGCTCGTCTGGCTCTCCCAGTAATACGCGGAAGCGGCCAATCCGGGCTTCGCCTTCTTGGTCTTAGCCGAGGCAACTGGAGCCACGACCGCTAGTGCGGCTAGCATGAAGATGATCAGTACCGAAGCACCGCGTCGCACTGGATCTAACCTCCCCCGTCCATCGGATAATCGCTCTTCTGAGGGAGGGATTGGCCCTCAGACGCCGTATTCCTGCTTCGTAGCCCAAGGGAGCATCCGAGCTCCCTGAAGGCCCGAGAAACGGACTCTTACAGGGGGACAGGAACGTCATGAAGAAGATGAGAGCGATGTGGCAGACCTTCCGATCGGACGTCGACCGGCGTGTCCGGACCACCCGGATGCTCGGGTTGCTGTTCCTCGCCGGTGGCTTCGTGGTCATCGCCAAGGCCTGGGATGGCGCCTCCAACCACGTGAGGGTCGACAGCCAGTTCCCCTACCTGCTGTCTGGCGGCTTCATGGGCGTCGGGTTGATCGTCACCGGCTGCATGCTCCTGGTGCTGGCCAGCATGCGCTCCGAGCGCCAGGCGCAGAGCAAGCAGTTCGATGACATGGCGACGCTCCTGTCCCGCACGCTGGGGAGGATGTCGTCTCCCGCGGGAGCCACCGGGACCGAGGCGATCCAGGTCCTCGCCGGTGGCGACACCTACCATGTTGCCGGCTGCCGGGTCCTCGAGGGCAAGCCCGACCTGCCCGCCATCACGGTTCGCCAGGCGGCCGCCGAGGGCCTTGCCCCATGCCGCTCATGCGACCCGCCCCGCCTCGCCGAGGTCACGGAGCAGAACTCCTCGAACTAGCGTCGCCGCCGGGGTTTCGGCCCGCGCCGACCCTGGAGCTCCGACGCCGGTCGCGTCTGGATGTTCTTCATCTCTCGTTCGAGGGTCCGGGCACAATCCCGGTGCCAGTGCTGGTGCCACGCCTCGCCGTCGGGCTCGACGTAGCGGACGAGCGTGTGCTCCCGGCCGACCTCGATCTGCCCGCGGCAGCCAGGACAGGTGTAGAGCGAGTGGGAGATCGTGAACGACAGAACGATTGTATTGCCGTCGAGATCCTTCCCCATGAGGCTGTGACGCCTGGTAGGAGCGCGCCGTTCGTCGGTCATCGCGGTCACCCTAGTCGGGGCGTGCTGCCACCGCGAGCTCTCCAAAAAACTCTGCCCAGATAAGGTTCGGAATCTCCTTGACCGGAACTCGCAAAGTAACGATCGAGGGAGCTTCGGGCGAGGGCCCAACTTCGATTCCCTCGAGAGTCACTCGGCGGATGAGGCGTTGGAGCTTGGGCTCATCCAGGACCTTCTCCGACCAGGACACCCAGATCTCCAAACCTGTTCCCGGGAGGGCAGCTGGGGAGAGGCCGTTGAGGCGGTAGAGGGCGATCGAATAGAGACGCTCCGAGACGCCGTCCTCCCGCGGCTCGGGTGCTTCTGCCGCCGGCGTCGAGTTTGCCGGTTTCGGAGCGGGAGGCGCTGCTCGCGGGGGGCGATCGGAGCCGAGGAAGCCCCAGATCAGGACGATGGCGACGAGGGGAGCTGCCGCGGTGATTGCGAGGTTACGAACCCGTCTGGACATCGACGCTCTCCTTTCAAGGAAGCACCGCCGAGGGCATCAGATTCATGGGGATCCACATTCCCGGGAATCGAGAGATGCCCCCGGCAGAACTCAGGTCTTGTGTGCGGGAAGCTTGATCCTCTGTCCGACAAAGATGAGATCGGGATCAGGTCCAAGGGTGGAGCGGTTGACCTGGAAGATCCTTTGCCAATAGTCGTGGATCGCAACGGGATCGTCCGTGCCGAGCTCACGCTGAGCGATTCTCCAAAGCGAGTCGCCGGCCGCGATCATGTAGTCCGATCTCCTGTGCGGACGGGGCACGACCTTTCGGCCGGCCCGCACAAAGAGGGGAGTTACGACCTGATCGTCAGACCTACGTTCTGGATGGATCGCCGGGTGCCTCGACGGGACACGGGGCGCTTGCCCAGCGTGAGTTCTCGAAGGGGGGACCGAACCCGATGGCCGGGGAGGGGTCCAGCCATCGGGTTCGGACCAGGGCGCAGCTACCTGAGGTGAGCCTCGAGGGGGACCGCTGGGGTCTCGAGTGGAGTCCTCTGGTCGGGGTCCCGCTGCTATCGCGAGTCCCACCAAAGGAAGGAGGCGCGGCAATGCGGTCGCCCGGATCCGGCGGGTACGCCGAACTCTGACCCTCACGGCGCCTGCCATCCAGGCCGCGAGATACAGAAGGCAGCCAACCAGGATCACCACCGATACGAGGTCTAGCCATGACCAGAACGTCCTCATCACCGAAGCCATCCTTTCCTCCCAGCCCTGGGGGTTCCCGCTGTGGTGTGTTCTAGGTTGCTTACGGTTGCCCCCGTTTGCCTATGATAGCCTTAGACTGACACGATTCCCGAGTGCTGTCAATCCGGGTGGGTTAGGGATGGTTTATGTGGTATTCAATGGGTGAACGATCACGTTGGCGGATGTTTGGGAAGCACCGGGCGGGAGTACCTGTGGGGGACGCAGGGCTAAACAGACTTTTCTCTTCCCTAGAGGCTTCATTCGAGGCTGCCATCGCCGCGGAAGACGAAGCACTCGCGGGCGATTTAGCAATGAGTCTCCGACAGGGCCGAACGCTAAGTGATGTCGCGGCGAGAAGTGGACCCGTTGATCTGATTCAAGGTTCAGGAGCGAGGCTTCCGGTCGAAGTCGTTGGCGAGGACTTCGTCGGTGTTGTCGGTTCACACAGCATGCTCTTCCCGATTGAGACCGCGGTGCTGAGTCCAGGGAGCGGTGATGCTCCCCGTCAGGTCCCGGTTGCGATGCTGGCCGTCCTGCGTGCGGTCGCTCGAGCCCGTGGGCGGGTGACGATCGAGCTAATGGGGCGTGGAGCCCACAGGGGGAGGCTTCTGGCGGCGGGCCCAGATCACGTTTCGCTTGAAACAGCCATCGGGGAACTGCTGGTGGGTCTTGCAGCCGTTGATTGGATCGGGTTTGAGGACGGTGTCGATCTTGGCTAGGGACTCAGCTCTTCGACTTGGGATTCAACGGATGCGCCTTGGCCCACGCTTGGGTCTCTTCATGGAGTCGCTCCAGGTAGGACTCGAGTTGTGCCCGATCTACGCGCCAGACCCCTCGTCCGCCAAGCTTGATGGCGGGAAGGTCCCCGGACCGTACGAGAGCGTAAACCTGGGGCACGCTGACGTTCAGGTACGCAGAAACGTCCTCGAGGGTCAGGAACCTGGCCTCGATCCCAGCACCTTCTCGCGCGCTCTTAGGGCTCATGTTTCGGACGATAGCACTGTGTCCTCCCAGATTCTTGTATCTGAGCCAGTTTGGTTCCGTTTGGGCTGCTAAGCCTCGGTTGGAAGGAGGAATGAGTGGACGTTGCTGTGACGAGGCGCCACGCTCGAGGTTCGTGGGTCAACGTTAGGACGGCCTTGGGGCTCATCCTCTTCTGTGCGGCACTGATCGCGGGTCAGCGAATGCTTGAGGGTGCCCAGACAACGGTTCCCGTTTGGAGCACGGTTCGGGACCTGCCTCAGGACCACGTGCTCGGACCCGGCGACATTGAACTGGTGGAGGCAAAGCTCCCGGCCTCGGTCCTGACCCGTTACGTCCCGGCGGAACAGGCGATCGTGGGATCCATCCTGACCAGAGCTGTGGGAGTCGGGGAGTTGATCGCGGCGGACTGGGTCTCGGCCGCGGACTCCGGCGCCTCGCGGTCGATGACCATCCCTGTCGCACCCGAGCATGCCGTCGGTGGTGATCTGAGACCGGGGGACAGGATCGATGTCTACGCGACGTTCGATCCTGGGGACATCCGCGCTAAGACGAGTCTCCTATTGCGCGGGGCCGAAGTCTTGCAGGTCGTGACCGCGGGCGGGCTCACCCTTGGAGACGAAGCATTGGTAGGGGTCACCGTCGGCATCTCACCTGAGGATTCCGCCAGGGTTGCCTTCGCGGTACGAACCGCCGAGATCGACATCGTTCGCGTCGTCGGGGCGGTCGGCACGGTGGGAACGGAGACCGTGAGAGCGGAGGACTTCGAGTGAGCCCCGTCCGAGTCGTGACCCTCGCCGGTAACCCCGAACGGGAGCCCGAGATCGCGGCTCAGCTTGCGGATCACACCAACGTCGACCTTCTAATGCGGTGCATGGATCGGATGGAGCTCCTTGCGGCTATGCGCGGAGGTGGCATCGACGCGATCGTTTCCGTCGGCGCTCCCGCCTGGTTCGATGCTGCGTCCGCGGAGGAGGCTGCGAGGGCGGGACTTCGCGTCGTCGGAGTCGTCGAAGATGCGACGGAAGCTGACCGACTGGGAGCTCTCGGCGCGTCGCTGATCCCTGCTGGTTCGTCCGCTACCGAGATCGTGTCTCGCTGCCTATCCGGGGAGACTCCACCTCCGCCCGCCCGTCCCTCGAGTCAACCCTCGAAGCCCGACGGGCGTCTGCTCGCGGTGTGGGGTCCGAAAGGGGCGCCGGGCCGAAGTTCAGTCGCAATCGAACTCGCCTACGAGATCGCTGCCGCCGAGGAAGCATGCCTTCTCATCGATGGGGACCCTTACGGCGGGGACATCGTTCAGATGCTGGGGTTCTTAGAGGAGGTGCCGACGGTGGTGTGGGCTGCCGCGTTGGCCGCCAAGGACGAGCTGGACGCGGCCCGACTGGAGCTGGACCTTCGTCGCTCAGCTCCGGGTGGCCCGGTCGTGCTTCCTGGGCTCCCGCGCGGCACATTGTGGCCGGATGTATCTGAATTCGGTTGGCGTCAGTTGCTGACGGTAGCGAGATCGTCCTTCTCGTCGACCGTTTGCGATTGCGGGTTCTCTACCGAGGGACCGGAGGCGCTCGGCGCGTCAGGCTCAGGTCGGGATCGGATGACTCGGCTGGCCCTTACGGAAGCCGACAAGGTGATAGCCGTTTGCCGCAGTGATCCCCTCGGGCTCAAGAATTTCCTATGGGCTTACGAGGAGCTTTCTCGGATCGTCGAACCGGACAAAGTGAGGATCGTCGCCAACAGGGTTCCGAGGGGTGGCGAACGCGACATCGGCGACCTGATCCGGAAGCATCTCGGTAAGCGCCCGACCGCGTACATCCCTTACGACCCGGCTGCTTTCGGAGGGGCGATCTCTTCGGGCCGTGCGGTAAGAGAGATGGGACCCGGCGGGTCGGTCCCGACGGCGATCAGATCCTTGTGTGCATCTCTTGGCGCCCCCGCTGAGCATCGAGGCTTCCTCACACGGCTGGCGGGGACAAGATGAACCCATCTCCGCTTTCGATCGTGGAGGACGAGGTCCGCGAGCTCGTGAGGCGCCAAGGACTTGATCCGAGCCGCGATGGTCCTGCCCTTCTCTCCAGCCTTGTGGACGAGGTGATCGGGGACTACGAGACCAGAACACAGGCCAGCAGTCTTCCTCGTATCTCCGATCGCGACACGTTGAAGCGACGTGTCCTCGATCGGGTGGCGGGACTTGGTCCGCTGCAACCACTCCTGGACGACCCCGCCGTCGAAGAGATCTGGATAAATGGTCCCGGACGGGTCTTCTGCGTCAGAGAGGGATACCACCAGCTGACGAGCATCTTGTTGAACGACGGAGAGATCAGGCACCTGGTTGAACGGATGCTCCGCGCCAGTGGCAGACGACTCGACCTCTCGATGCCATTCGTTGATGCAACCCTCACAGACGGATCTCGACTTCATGTCGCCATTCCAGACATCACTCGCAAGCATTGGGCAGTCAACGTGAGGAAATTCGTTCTTCGCGCGCATCGGTTGGAGGAGCTCGTTCGGCTCGGATCACTCGATCAGCCCGCGGCCGATTTCCTAGAGGCTTCCGTCAAAGCAGGATTGAACATCGTTGTTGGAGGCGGTACCCAGTCGGGCAAGACCACCCTATTGAATTGCCTTGCCGTCGCTATCCCACCCAGCGAACGTGTCATCACGTGCGAGGAAGTGTTCGAGCTTCAGATCAACCTTCCGGATGTCGTCGGTATGCAGACAAGGCAGCCGAACCTGGAAGGCAGAGGTGAGATCGACCTGCGTCGGTTGATCGTGGAATCCCTTCGGATGAGGCCCGATCGCCTGATCGTGGGAGAGGTGAGGCAGAAGGAAGCCCTCGACCTCCTGATTGCGCTCAACTCGGGTCTCCCCGGCATGACTTCGATCCACGCCAACAGCGCCACCGAGGCGGTGAGGAAGCTCACTACACTTCCGCTCCTGGCCGGCGAGAACGTCAGTCATTCCTTCGTGATTCCCGCCGTGGCCGGTTCGGTCGACCTTGTCGTTCATCTCTCCCAGCGCTCGGGGAAGCGAAGGGTCGAAGAGATCAGGGGACTGACCGGTAGAACGGAGGGCGACACGATCGAGTCGGCCCTCCTGTGGGAACGGACTCCCGACGGGCTCCGCTGGACGGGGCTGCAACCCCCAAGACGTGAACGATTCCAGGCCGCCGGGATCGAACTCGAGCAGATCCTCACATGAACCTCGTCGCCCTCTTCGCTGCACTGGGGCTGCTTCTCCTTTACAACGGAATCACGGTTCCCCCTGGGCACCACCGATCGCGATTCGTGACTCGACTTGAGGAGCGCTCGATCGATGCTGGATTCCCTGGGCTCTCGGCGCCGAAGCTCCTGACCGGCCTTGTCGTCGCGGCCCTGTCAGCGTTCGTGTTAGCAACGGGCCTGACCTCATCGACCGCGATCGGGATAGCCGGAGCGGTACTGGGCTCAACCATTCCACTGTCCTTCCTTCGGGCCAGGTCGCAGCGACGCCGGCGTCTGTTCAGAGACGCATGGCCCGATGCTCTGGCCAGTTTGATCGCGTCGGTACGGGCAGGAGTTTCGCTCCCCGAGTCTTGTTCCGCCCTCGCGGAGCGCGGACCAACCGAACTTAGAAACGGATTCCAAGCCCTCCTGTCTACGTATCGTTCAACCGGAAGCTTCCCTAACGGGATCCACTCCCTAACCCGCACCCTGGCCGACCCGATCGCCGATCGCGTCGGCGCGTCTCTGCTTCTTGCGCATGAGGTCGGAGGCTCTGATCTCGTTCGCGTGCTGCGGACCACCTCGGATTTCGTCCTGGAGGATGCGCGTATCCGGAAGGAGATCGAGGCTCGCTGGTCTTGGACGGTCACTGCCGCGCGCGTCGCTGCTGCAGCACCTTGGGTGGTTCTGATCATGATGGCTACGCGCCCCGAAGCTGCGAGGGCTTACGACTCCCCGTCGGGGATGCTGGTCATCGCAGGGGGAGGGATGGCTACCTTCGTCGGATACCGGATGATGCTGCGGGCGGCGCGGCTGCCTGAGGAGCGTCGACTCTCATGAATTCGGTCATCATCATCATGGGCGCCGCAGGGCTCACGCTCTTCGTCTCGTCCCTTCCGTTCGCTCGCCGTAGGACTATCGGCGATCGAGTCGAGCCGTATCTGGGAGGGCTGCGCGGCCGGCCCAGTCCACTACTAGTCACTGCAACACGCTCGGTCTTAGGCTCCCGGCTGCAACTCCTCTGGGAACGATCCCGACCCGGTTCAACTGTGCGCATAGCTCAACGACTGAACGCGGCCGGGAGCGAGTTGACCCCTGGGCAGTTCCGGCTCGAACAGGTGACCTGGGGATCAACGGGTCTCGTGGGTGTGGCAGCACTATTCGGGTTTGGCGCGGCCGTAGGAATAGCGTCCTCGCCGGTGGCGGTCGCTGCTCTGGCTGTTCTTAGTTTCGTGACCGGCATCTTGGCGCGGGATTGGTTACTGGGACGGCAAACCCTCGAACGCACCGCTCGATTGGTCCAAGAGCTGCCGGTCGCGATGGATCTCCTGACGCTCTCGATCCTGGCCGGGGAATCGATCCCTGCTGCTTTCGGTCGCGTTTCGACACATATGCCTGGAGGCATCGGCGACGAACTGCGTCGTGTGGTCGCTGACGTTAGAGCAGGAGATCCCCTGACCACTTCTCTTGAAACGTTCAAACGCAGAGTTCCCGATCCGGCAGTGTTCCGTCTCGTGGATGCATTGATCATCGGGATCGAGAAAGGTGCGCCGCTTTCGGAGGTTCTCCGAGCACAAGCGACCGATCTCCGGGAGGGGCGCCGTCGATACCTCTTGGAACTCGGTGGGAAGCGTGAGGTTCTCATGCTCGTGCCGGTGGTCTTTCTCATCATGCCCGTCGTCATCGTGTTCGCTCTGTGGCCGGGGTTAGTCACGTTGGATCTGCTAGTGCCATGAGTAACGAATCTCGGAGAGGAGGTAGATGTGTTCCTTCTGACGTGGGACTGGTTACGCAACAAGTACGACGATGAATCCGGAGACGTCCCTGGCTGGGTTTTGATCGTACTTATGACCAGTGCGTTGGTAGTCGCGATATGGGGAGTTGCTCGAGAGCGACTCGTCGCCATAGTCGAAGGTGCTCTGTCGTCCGTCTGCGGCGATCTCGGATGCTGAAGCGACAAGAGGGATCTGCTGCAGTTGAGTCGATCTTCTCGATGCTGGTGATCATGATTCTCGTACTCGGGGTCATTGAGATCACCTTCACGCTCTACGCGCGCAACGTTCTCATGGCATCGGCGCACGAAGGGTCACGCGCTGCCATCGAGCTGGGCAGGACGAGCGGCGAGGCCGAAGCGATCGCTACTGAAACCGTCACTAGGGCAACCGGCGGTCTAGTCGAGAACCTCGATGTCGATGTTTTGACTCAAACCGTGGGATCTAGAGAGACTGTTACCGTCCTGGTCCGCGGAAGCGCACGCGCCATCGGGCCTGTCCCATTTCCTATCCAAGTAAGCGCCCGGTCGACCTCCTCGCGGGAAGCCACCGTTCCATGAGACCGGGCGAACGCGGGCAAGCCATGATGGAGACGATCCTCCTCGGCCTCTTGCTTATCGTCCCGCTGGTATGGGCCCTCGGCGTGCTAGCCGAACTGCACCGTGGAGCGTTGGGCACGACGGCCGCTGTCCGAGAGGCGGGCTCTGATGCCGCTCGCTCCATCTCCCTCGATGACGGTCGACAGGCGATCGATGCCGCCGTAGCTGCCGCGCTCATTGACCAGGGGCTCGACCCTTCCTTGGCCGAGGTGACGTACTCCATCGATCCCGCCTTTCGGCGCGGGGGAATCGTAGAGGTCCAGGTTGGCTATCCGGTCAGCGTTGTATCCGCCCCTCTGGTCGGGTCAACCTCGGGTCCGGCAGTTTGGGTTCGCGCGTCCCATGTCACGAGGATCGATCCCTATCGGAGCCGAGAATGATTGCCTCCGAGCGTGGTCAGTCCACCGTTCTGGTGATGGGAATGATGGTCCTGTGCTTTGCGGTCGCCGGAGTTGCGGTCGATGGGACCCGAGCCTTCATCTTCCGCCGAAGTCTCCAGAACGCGGCTGACTCTGCCGCTCAGGCCGGCGCCTCGCAGCTGGACGCGTCCGTGTACTACAACTCGACGGGAGACGAGGTCCTTCTCGACGAGAGAAAAGCCCGTCTGGCGGCCGAGAGATCCCTGGGCATCCCGGGCATCCCGGTGAGTGCGACGTTCGCCATCGATGGCTCGTCCGTACAGATCGTGTTGAGGGGCGAGGTTAGGACCTCGTTCCTGGGCCTTATCGGGGTGGGGAAGCTGCCCGTCGCCGTGGAGGCACGAGCCGAACCGATCGCCGGCGACTGACTCAAGCAAGAAGAGGCGCATACTCCGATGCTCCCGGGTCCCGCTAGATTGAGGAGATGAAGTACGTCGCACTCCTCAGGGGGATCAACGTCGGCGGGAACGCCCGGGTCGAGATGGCCAGGCTCAAGGCCACCTTCGAGGATCTCGGCTTCAAGGACGTCAAGACCTACATCAACTCCGGCAACGTGATCTTCAGTACGACCCGTAAGTCACCGGCCCGCATGACCACCGACATCGAGGCGGCGATCGAGCAAGACTTCGGCTTCCGCGTCCCGGTCGTCCTGCGCGACGAGGATGCGATGGTGGCAACCGCCAAAGCATTGCCACGGACCTGGGTCAACGATCAGTCGGTGCGGACCGATGTGATCTTCCTGTGGAGGGAGGTCGACTCTCCGAAGGTGCTCGAGCAGCTCATCATCAAGCCGGGGATCGACAAGGTCAGATACGTCCCCGGAGCCATCCTGTGGCACATGGACCGGAAGAACGTCACCAGGAGCGGGCTGAACGGAACCGTGAGTTCCGACATCTACAAGAAGGTGACGATCCGCAACGCCACCACCGTCCGCAAGCTCGTCGCGCTCCTCAACCCCTGACCGAACTAGTCGATCTTGTCCCACGATTCCCTGGTTCGGGGCGGCTGGCACACTTCCGCCTGGCGGAACTCCCGGTAGCGCTTGCAGCTTCCCTCGATCGAGTACTCGACCTGTTTGATCTCACCGAACTGAAACACGGTGAAGTTCAGTGCGAACTGGAAAGCAACTCCCGCGTGGCTCGTAGACACCTCGGGTATGACTTTCCTGAAGTCCCTGAAGTCAACGCTAGCCCTCCCGCCGACCACCTCGACATTGTTCAGCAATCTTGCGGTCTTGTCCGAGAACGTCGACTGCAACCCCTCACTCCGCTCCTTCGAGGTTGGCCCTCTCACGAGCTCCGCGAGCGCCGTCCTGAGCCGTTCCTCGGTGGTGGCGTCGTTAGGACCCGGGCGCTCTGTGGCGACATATGCCGACTTCTCGTATGGGAGTAACGCATCCTTAGCCATGAAGAAGACGTAGACAGTCCCGTCTTCGGCCTCGGGCGTCGTTGAACTCGAGACCCCCAGAACGTGGTCGATCAGCCGCTTGGTGTCGGGGTTCTCTTCACATGCGGGATCCTCGTATGCGATCCGGAAACGGAGATCCTCTTGCGCGTCACTGTCGAAGTAGCTGAACTCTAGGATTCCATCCTGCTCGTTCAGATTCGTATCGATCTCCTGGTTGCCCGGGACCTCCAGGCCCTCACAATCCGCTAGCTCAAGTGGGTCATCGCTCACGTCATTGGAGGGAATCGCATGTGGCGTGGTGGTTTTACTGCAGGCCGCCAGCCCAAGCGTCAACAACAGGCCAAGGAGGACGAGTTTCGATCTCATCACTCTCCGCACCACCCTCGTCGGAACCGGGACGCACCCCTACTTTTCCATGTGAGTTGGCTATAGGACGACTGGCATGGATGAGAAGTTCTATTTGTCGGGGCGGGCCAGGATCTCGGAGGGTTTGGCGAGGTCTTCGAGGTTGATGCGGCCGTGCTTGTAGCCCGAGGCGACGAGGTAGATCGCCTGGTACACCGTCTCTTCGACGCTCGATAGGGGACCGGGGGTGTAGCCCTTGGAGTTCATGCCGCGCTGGACGCCCTCGGTCGCCGACCAGTCCTGCTTGTTGGTGATGTCCCAGAAGTCGACCGCGTAGTACGGATCGAAACCGTCGCGAGCGACCTCCTCGGGATCGAAGAGCCAGTGGCACTCGACCTTGGTGAAGCCGGGTTCGAGCGGCTCGAAGCGGTGCGTGAGGATGTAATCGGGGTGCGGGCTGATGAGCAGGTTGGGGAACAGCTCGAAGTAAAGGACGTCGCGCAGCTGCTTGCCCTCGAGTCCGGGGAGCATCTTGCTGGCGCCCGTCTGTCCGTCCATCGACATCGTGTGCATGCCGTCGAGGAGTTCCATGTCGCCGCCGGCCCACGCCCCGTCGGGGTACCAGGTTCGGCCCGAGTCGGGCGAGGACACCTGCACGAGCTCTGGATGGATGTGGTTGCAGTGGTAGCACTCGTGGTAGTTCTCGATGATCGACTTCCAATTCGACTTGACGACGTACTCATCGCGCGCCGCGATCACGAGACGCTCGGCACGGTACGGAGCGATCGTGTCGCTGAGTGAGCCGAGGTAACGATCGAACTCGGGAGCATTGCCGGAGACGTTGACGAACACCCAACCGCCCCACTCATGCGTGCGGGCCTCGGTCAAAGGGAAGTCGGCGACATCGAAGTCGGGTTGGTCGGAGAAGTGCGGGGCTCCCTTGAGCGAACCATCGAGTCCGTAGGTCCACCCGTGATACGGGCACTTGATGACCTTGCCGGCCGCGCTTGAGCCGCAGGGGAGCAGCTCGTGTCCGCGGTGGCGGCAGACGTTGAAGAACGCCTTGAGGTGCCCGACCGGTTCGCGGGAAAGGACGAGGGAGTCGTTGCCGGCGGTGACCGCGGTGTAGGAGTCCTCGGCGACGTCCGAGGCGCGCCCCACGCAGGTCCAACCTCCGGCGAAGAAGTGCTTCCGCTCCCATTCCAGGACGTCATCGGAGATGTAGGCAGCGGCCGGCAGCGTGCGGCTCATCCCGAAGGGTTGGAGGGCGGCCTCGATCTGCGCCTCGGTTATCCCGGGAACGGCCATGGCCACCTCCTCTGCGCACGTTACTGAACGGCCGTTCAGTCCCTCTTGCTAAGCTAGCACGATGGACCTGCAGAACTACGTCAACGGAAAGTGGGTCGACGCTCGCGACGGTAGTCGGTTCGATGTCTTCGAACCGGCCACCGGAGAGGTGCTGGCGACCGCCCCCGATTCCAAGCCCCCCGATGTGGACGCGGCGATCGATGCCGCCCGGATCGCGTTCGATACCGGGCGGTGGGCGACGATGCCGGAGCGCGAACGGTCCCGCATCCTGCTGCGCGCCGCCGAGATCACGCGCCGGGAGCACGACCGCCTCGTCGAGATGGAGGCGCGCGACTCGGGGAAGCCCCTGGCCGAAGCCGAGTACGACATCGACGAGGTCGCCTTCATGTTCGAGTACTACGGCGGGTGGGCGACCAAGATCCACGGCGATATCCCACCGGTCGGACCGGGAGCGATGAGCCTCGTGGTCAAGGAGCCGGTCGGGGTCGCCGCGATGATCACGCCGTGGAACTACCCGATGTTGATGGCGGTCCAGAAGGTCGCACCGGCGCTGGCGGCCGGATGCACCGCAATCCTCAAGCCGGCCGAACAGACACCGCTGACCGCCCTTGAGATCCCCATGATCCTCGAGGAGGCCGGGCTGCCGCCGGGCGTGCTCAACGTCGTCACCGGATTTGGCGAGACCGCCGGGCATCCTCTGGTGGTGAGCCCCAAGGTCGACAAGGTCGGTTTCACCGGCTCACTCGAGGTCGGCAAGCTGATCATGAAGAACGGAGCCGACACCCTGAAGCGCGTGACGCTGGAGCTCGGGGGCAAGTCGCCCAACATCGTGTTCGCCGATGCCGACTTCGCCCACGCGATCCAGGGGACCTGCGACGGGATCTTCGGCAACCAGGGTGAGGTCTGCTCCGCCGGCTCCCGGGTGTTCATCGAGCGTTCGGTCTACGCCGATGCGCTCGAGCAGATGGTCGCGGTTGCCGAGGACATCACGATGGGTGGAAGCCTCGAGCCCGACACCACGATGGGCCCGGTGGTGAGCAAGGAACAGCAGGAACGAGTGCTGTCCTACATCGCCGCCGGCAAGTCCGAGGGTGCCCGGCTCGCGACCACCGAGAGGGGAGTGAGCGACGAGCGGTTCAAGGACGGCTACTTCGTTCCCCCGACGATCTTCGCCGACGTCAACAACGACATGAAGATCGCGCGCGAGGAGATCTTCGGACCGGTGATGTCGGTGATCCCGTTCGACGACGTCGAGGAAGTTACCCGCCTGGCGAACGACTCCAACTACGGTCTGGCCGCGGCGATCTGGACCCGCGACATCGGCAAGGCACTGCGAACCGCGAGGGCGATGCGGGCGGGGACGGTATGGATCAACGATTCACAGCCGGCACCGACGGAGGCACCGTGGGGCGGCTACAAGGAATCTGGGATCGGCCGGGAGCTCGGCCCCCATGGCATCGAGGACTACCTCGAGACCAAACACATCTACATCAACATCGAGCGATAAGAGCTAGGCGCTCTGGGTCGAGTCCTCAAGTTCCTTCAGCGCCGACTGGGTGGGAAGGAAGACGTTGAATGATGCGCCCGAGCCAGGGCGGTCCTCGACCCACGCCCTGCCACCGAGCAACTCGGAGAAGCGACGCACAAGAGACAACCCTAGTCCGAGGCCCTGGGAGTGGCCGCGCTCGCTGTCCCATTGGCCGAACGGTTCGAAGATCAGCGACTTCACATCGTCGTCGATCCCTCGCCCTGAATCCTCTACAACGATCTGAACGCCACCCGGTTCGGACCTGACCGTGACCCAGATAGAGCAATCCTCCGGCGTGTGCCTGATGGCGTTGGAGACCAGGTTCTCGATGATGCGCTCGACCTTGGATGCATCGGTCCAGATGCTCACCGGCTCGCAATCGATCGTGATCTTCTGACTGGCGGGCAAGCCCAATCCGCGGGCGACACGCTCGACGATCGAACCGACGTTGGCGTCCCCTTGCTTGACGACGAAGACTCCGCGCGATAGACGATCGACATCCAGCAGATCTCGGAGGAGGGCCTCGAGACGGTCTGCGTTGGCGCTGATGCGACCGACGAGATCGGACAAGTCGTCCTTGGACAGGTCGTCCATGCGGACGGTTACGGTCGCCGCCAGCCCCTTGATCGACGTCAGCGGAGTCCGAAGCTCGTGCGACACGGCCTGGAGGAACGTGTTCTTCATGGCATCGAGCGCCCGGAGCTTTGCGACGGCTTCCTTCTCTCTCTGTAGCGCGCTCTCCAGTTCCTGGATCCTGTGGGTATCGGAGATATCGAAAGAGATGCCCTGCCAGAGCTGCTCCTCCGGGCCGTCCTTGATGAGCGAGATACGGCTCGACGCCCAGACGACCGATCCGTCCTTGTGGACGAAGCGGAAGGTCTTGGAGCGTCTTCCATGAGCGTCCGTGGTTACCGAGTCGAAGAGGTGAGGGAGGTCGTCGGGGTGGACGGTCGCCATCCACGCTTCGGCATCGCCGACGATCTCCTCGGGCTCGTAGCCAAGGACCTCCCTGACCTGGGGGCTGATATAGCGGACGTGGATACCGTTGCCGAAGGCCACGACATAGGAGACCGCAGGGGTTTGCTCGACAAGGTCGCGGTAAAGACCCTCGGCCTCCTTCAATTGTTCGCCCTGGACGGCAAGCGCGTGGTTGACGCTCTTGAGCCTCTGGACGACGCCGTGCAATCGGAGCAGTGTCAGAAAGAAGAAGATCACTCCTCCGATGAGCGGACCGATGAGGTCGACGTCGCCATGATCGATCACGTGGGGGAGGAGCACGAGGGGGGCGATCAGTCCTCCGCCAGCGATCACGAAGAATGGAACGACCGACGGGTCACGTCGCCTGAGAACCACCTTGGTGCGCTCGCGAGCCATCGACGGATGCAGCGCGGCTGCTCCGATCGAGAAGTAGGAGATCAGCCAGCCGCCGTCGAGGAGGCGCCAGAAGACGTCGGAGTCGTAGGTGAAGATGTAGGAGAAGAGGTCCGAGAGAACCAGTGCGATGAACCCAACGCTCAGCAGTGCCGCCGATACACTTCGCCTCGTGCCCGTGAGGACCATCCGGGCCGCGAGTCCGACCAAGACCAGGTCCATCAGGACATAGATCACGGAAACGGTGGTCGCCCCGAGGCTCTCTCCATCGAAGTAGGGAGCGAGCCCCCTCATGTACAGGAGCACCCCGGCACCGGCAGTGATCGTGACCGCGTCGAGGATCGCAGTGCCGCCGCTCCGGCTCCCGTTGTGGAGCAGAAGGGCAAGCGAGACTGCGATAACCGGGTATCCGAGCAGGTAGAAGAAATCGACGATCGAGGGGTAGGTCTCCGGCCCCGAGACACCGTATGAGAACCACGCGAAGTCCCCGACGACCCACAGCAGAGTGCCTCCCGCCAGTAGCAGCCAAGGCAACCGATTCGCTGGCCTATTGACGATCACGCCCACGACGATGGCGCCTAGAGACAGGGTGCCTCCGATCAGATAGAGGGTCCCGATCTGATAGCCGAGGTAGGTGCCGAGAAGCGCTGCTGCGCCGGCGGCGTAGATCCACATGAGGTAGCGACGCAGGAACGCCTTGGTGGGGGCCATGCCTCATCATCGCCATCGGGCCCCCGCCTCTTAATGGCCCACTCGTACCAAATCGGTCGAAAAACACCTAGTCATTAAGGGCCGTTGTGCCCTGTCCGAAAGGGTTGCCGCGGGCTATACGTGAGCCTAGACTTGAATGGCCGTTCAAACATCGTTCGAGCCCTGAAGAGGTGGCAGCATGGCCCAGGTAACCGACACCGACCGGGACGGTGCCCGGCTCGCCGAGCTGATCGAGCAGCAGCAGGCGATCTTCCTCGCCCGACAGACGAAGTCGGCCGCGATGCTCGCCCGCGCCGAGAAGTCGCTCGCCGGTGGTGGGACCTCGTCGTGGCAGATCGCCCGGCCCCAGATGATCTGGGTCAGTCACGGAACGGGCTCTAAGGTCTACGACGTCGACGGGATGGAGTACGTCGACATGCACGGCGGCTACGGGGTCTCCTTGATGGGCCACGGGCATCCGGCGGTGGTCAAGGCCCTCAATGACCGCGGTCCGCTCGGGACCCACTTCGCCCAGCCGACCGAGGACGCGATCTGGTGCGGCGAGGAGCTCGCCCGCCGGTGGCGCCTGCCGCTGTGGCGGTTCGGGAACTCCGGGACCGAGGCGACCATGGATGCCTTCCACCTGATGCGCGCTCACACGGGACGCGACTACGTCATCAAGATCGAGGGCTGTTACCACGGTCACCACGACTCGGCGATGGTGTCTGTCGCCAATGCCGTCGACGAGATCGGACCTGCGGACCGACCGGCGCAGCCGGCGGCGGGTTCTGGCCTCCCCAAAGCGATCACCGACCTGACCCTGATCGCTCCGTTCAACAACCTCGCCTACGTCGAGAAGCTTCTCACTGAGTACAACGGCCAAGTCGCCGGGATGATCCTCGAGCCGATCATGATGAATGCCGGCATCATCCCGCCGGAGGACGGTTACCTCCAAGGACTCAAAGATCTCCTCCATGCCCGCGGCGCGCTGCTGGCCTTCGATGAGGTCAAGACTGGTCTAACGGTGGGACCTGGTGGGGCGACGGTGGCCCTCGGCGTGACTCCCGACATCGTGTGCCTCGCCAAGGCGATCGGCGGCGGGATCCCATGCGGCGCGATCGGTGGGACGGCGGAGGTCATGAAGACGATCGCCGACGGGGACTACGACCAGGTCGGAACCTTCAACGGCAACCCGCTCACGATGGCCACGGTCAAGGCGACGCTCGAAACCCTCGATGATGCCGCCTACGACCACCTCGACGAGTTGCGGAGGATCGCCGTTGAGGGGATCGAGAAGCTGATCGCCGAGTACGACATCCCTGCTCACGTCGTCGCGGTGGGTGCCAAGGGCGCGGTCACGTTCGCGACCGAGGAGGTGCGCGACTACCGGGGCTTCCTCGCGATCGATGACCGCTTCAGCAATGCTCACTGGCTCTACCAGCACAACGGCGGCGTGTTCCTGCCTCCATGGGGGAAGGCCGAGCAGTGGTTGTTCTCGGTTCAGCACATCGCCGAGGACGCGCAGAGGCTCGTGGACAACTTCGAAGCGATGGCGCGAGCCTTCCGCGCGTGACCTCCGATCAGGTCGCCGCTACCTCATCGAGCTTCAGCTCCCTGCGCGCAACGTCTAGAACCAGGTCCCGCGCCCTGGTCGGGGTGACCTCTCGGTCACCGAGGACCACCTGCAGGGCAAGGCCGTCGATCAAGCTGGCCAGTTGGAGCGAGAAGTCGTCGGCGTCGACGTCGGCGAACTCTCCGGACTGCTGTCCGTCGCGGACGATCCCGGCGATCGTCGAGCGCCAGCGCCTATCGAGGGCCTCTCGCTTGCGGGCCGTCTCACCGTCCCGGACGGCGCGCGACCAGATCTCGATCCACAGGATCCACCCGCCCACGACCGCGTGGGTGCGGTCTTCCGGCGGGCAGGAGATCTCGATCAGCCGCACCAGACGGTCGCTCGCGCTGGAGATGTCGGTGAGCTCGTGGAAGGTCTGGAGGTAGAAGCGGTCCTCGGCGAAGGTCAACGCCTCGGTGAGGAGCTGGTCCTTAGTCTGGAAGTAGTAGATGACGAGCGCCGCACTGGTGCGGGCCCGCTCGGCGATATCTGAGATCCTGGTGTCGCAGAGGCCCTTGGCCGCGATGACCTCCACGG
>WHTI01000440.1 GCA_009377815.1 Actinomycetota bacterium | reverse complement strand
CGAAGCGAAAGCGGCGCTCGACGAGGTCGTGACCGTGGCCGAGGACAATGCGGTCGATCTCGTGATCGTCGCGGGCGATCTCTTCGATCGCGCCCTGCCCCCGTTCGCGGTGATGGGCGTGGTCTTCGGCGCCCTGCAGCGTCTCGCCGATAGCGGCGCGCCGGTGGTGGCGATCGCCGGCAACCACGACTCGGCCGAGCTCTTCCGGGTCTTGAAGCCCTACTTCGCATCGTCCCGGATCTATCTGGCCGACAAGGCGCTGCCGCCCGACGAGGGCGGAGTCATCATGGTCCCGTCACGCGACGGTAAGACGACCGCGCAGGTGGCGCTCTTCCCCTTCCTCCACGAAGCGAAGATCTCCGAGCTGATGGAGCCGGCCGAGGAGTGGCACAAGAAGTACGCCGACCGCATCAAGCGGATCTGCTCGCTCTACGGTGACTACCTGTCGAAGAACTCGAGCTCGGATACCGTCGAGATCCTCGTCGGACATTTCATGATCAACGGCGCGATCCCGTCGGGCTCCGAGCGCGGACTGCACATCGGGGAGGCGTTCACCGCCGAGACCCAGGCGATCCCCTCCGACATCCACTACGGGGCGCTCGGTCACATCCATCTATGCCAGGAAGCGCCCGGCTCCGCGGTCGCCGCGCACTACGCCGGCAGCCTGCTGCAGCTCGACTTCGGCGAGATCGACCAGGAGAAGTTCGTACTCCTCGTCGACGTCGAGCCGGAACGCCCCGCGCGGGTCAAGCCGGTGGCGATCACTCAGGGCCGCAAGCTGTTGCGCGCGACCGACTCGCTCGAGGGACTGAGGGATCGCGCTGAGACCGGCGAGTTCGCCGGCGCGATCCTCGACGTGTCCGTGCTTACCGACGGCCCCGTGGCCGGACTAGCCGACGACGTGCGCGAGTTCATCCCCGACGCGCTGTATGTGAGGGCTCAATACGATCGCGATGACGTCGATTCGAGCAGCCGCGAAGGTCGGCCGCTCGACGACCTCTACGGCGAGTACTTCAGGACCCGCCACGGCGTCGACGCCAAGGAGGAGCTGGTCGAGGCGTTCAAGGGACTCGTCGCGGAAGTCGGGGTGGACTGGTGAGGCCGATCCAGCTCGAGATGT
>WHTI01000157.1 GCA_009377815.1 Actinomycetota bacterium | reverse complement strand
GTGGGGGACCCTCCAATTTCCCAGATCTTCTTTGCCTGGCGAGACGGACCGTGTGGCTACACCGTGTGGGTCGGCCCCGGCCTCGAACTCGACGACGCGATCGACTACGCATCGAGATTCTGATCGCCTAGTCGGGAGGTCTTGACTCCGGTCGACCGCGCGCTCTACTATCGAACATACGTTCGACTGTTCGTGGTGGGCCTCTCTGTTGGGCTCCTCCCCGGGCCCGGATCGAGGCGGTCCTGCTCCCCGGCGCACCGTCCCCGCCACCGGCGGCCGAACGAGATAAGGGGCCCGATGGGCTCGCCCGGTGCTTCCCCCGGGCGGGTCGGTCGGGCCCTCCTTCTCTTTCAGGGAGAGAACGCGAAAACACGTGGCGAAGCGGTACGACGAAGAGATCGAGGTGGTGCCGGATCCCATCGATGCGGATACCCCGGTCGCGTTCCGGTGGCGGGGGCGGCGGTACGAGATCGATCAGCGGCTGTCGTCGTGGCGCGAGGCCTGGATCGCGGGTCGGGACGGGCACAAGCAGCGGGAGTACTTCCGGGTCCTGGCGCGGCCGGCGGGCCTGACGTCGGACGGAAACCTCGATGCCGATGGAGGCCTCGTCCAGGTCGGCGCGGTCTACGACGTCTACCGGGACGTATCGCGCGGCGGGTGGAGGCTCGCTCGCGTATGGGACTGACGCGTTATCGTCCGGCCCATGACCCACGACAAGCGCGCCGATGCGATCGCCGACGGAACGATCCAGATCCCGGTCAACGAAGCGATGGGTTTCACCTACGACTCCAAGACCGCCGAGGAGATCGTCTTCACCTACGAGGTGGCACCCGAACACTGCAACTCCGCCGGCGGGATCCAGGGAGGGATGCTCGCCGCGTTCGCCGACTCCGTCCTCGGGGGAGCGAGTGCGCTGCATCTGACGCCCGAGCAGTACCCCGCGCTCGCCGAGATGAAGATCTCGATCTTCCGTCCCGCGACCGCGGGCACGACCTTGACCGGCAAGGGACGCGTGCTCAAGGCCGGCCGGCGCGTGCTGTTCGCCGAGGCCGAGATCCTCAACGACCAGAACGAATTGATCGCCAAAGCCTCCGGTACCGAGATCCCCGCAGACGCCCCTTAGTCCACGGATCGTCGAGACGATCCGTTTCTGAGTACTCAAGTGGTCGCCTTTCCGAGGCGTCCCCGACATGAGTGGTTTCACTCATCTTCATTGTCATACGACGTGGTCGTTGCTCGATGGCGCGATCACCGCCGAGGTGCTGCCGGCGCTGGCGGCCGAGCGGGGCTTCGATGCGGTCGCGATGACCGACCACGATTCGCTGCTCGGCGCGGTGCGGTTTACCAAGGCGTGCCGGGCCGCCGGGATCAAGCCGCTCTACGGCGCCGAGTTGACCGTTCGCTCGGCGCTCCCGGGAACCGCCAGGAGCCACGTCACCGTGATCGCGCGGAACCAGACCGGTTACGGGAACCTGTGCCGGTTGATCTCGGGGTCGCATCTCACCAACGAACGAGGTGATCCGGAGACGACGTTCGAGTCGATCGCCGAGCGATGCGACGGATTGTTCGTGTTCTCCGGTTGCGCACGCAGCGACGTCGCGCGCCTCGCGGCACAGGCACGGATCCCGCAGGCGGTCGAGATCGCTCGCAAGTGGCACGGCGCGCTGGGCGAGGCTTACCGGATCGAGGTCTTCGATCACCGGGGCTACGGCGACCGGATGCTCCGGGATCGGCTCCTCAAGGTCGCGCACGAAGCTGAGATCCATCCTGTCGCGACCAACGACGTCCACTACGCGTCGGCGAGGGATTCTGGGACCCACGAACTCCTTCACGCGCTCGACGCCATCGTGCCGCTGTCTCGGACCCAGGCGTTGCGCTCGAACTCCGAGTACCACCTCAAGCCGCCCGGCGAGATGGCGTCGCTGTTCGACGACGCCCCCGAGGCCCTCCGGGAGACCCGCTACATCGCCGAGGAGTGTGACTTCGAACTCGAGCTCGGCAGGTATCACTTCCCCGACGTGCCCGGCCGGGACGAACGGAGGGCCGGGGGAGACCTGAGACGGCGTTGCTTCGAAGGTGCCGCTCGGCGCTACAACCCGATCCCCAAAGTCATCGAGGATCGCCTGGAACACGAGTTGAGCGTCATCTTGGACATGGGGTGGCCGGCGTTCTTCCTCCTGGTGGCCGACATCGTCGATCACGTCCGCTACGCCATGGGCGTCAGGTGCTCGTGCCGGGGGAGCGCGGCGGGCTCGCTCGTCTGTTACGTGCTCGGGATCTCCGATGTCGATCCGGTGCGCTACGACCTACTGTTCGAGCGGTTCATGAACTCGCGCCGGGAGGAACTCCCCGACATCGACATCGACGTCGAGTCCCATCGCCGCGAGGAGGTCTTGAAGTACATCCTCGAGACCTACGGGCGCGATCAGACCGCGGTGTGCTGCATGGTCGATACCTTTCGGGCCCGCGGGGCGATCCGTGAGGTCGGCAAGGCACTTGGCCTGCCGCCCGAGGAGCTCGATTTCGTCGCCAAGGCGTTCCCTCGGATCCGGGCCAAGGACATCCCCGCGGCGATCGAACGCCTCCCCGAACTGGGGGGCACCAACCTCAAGTCGGAACAGCTCGAGCAGATGTTCGAGCTGTGCTTCGCGATCGATGGGTTCCCGCGCCATCTCGCGCTCCATCCCTCGGGAGTGATCCTGTCGTCGAACGACCTCGGCGACCGGGTCCCCATGCAGGAGAGCTACGCCGGCTTCACGATGCTGCAGGCCGACAAGCACGACGTCGAGGACCTCGGGCTGGTGAAGCTCGATGTGCTCGGGGTGAGGATGTTCTCGGCGATCTCCCATGCCACCGATGAGATCGAACGGATCACCGGCGAGCGGATGGACATCGACTCGGTCCCGCGCGACGACCCGGCGACCTTCGAGTTGATCCGGTCGTCGCGCACGATCGGATGCTTCCAGATCGAATCGCCGGGGCAGCGGGAGCTGCTCGCCCGGATGCAACCGGATCGCTTCGAGGATCTCGTCGTCGACATCTCGTTGTTCCGGCCCGGCCCCGTCCAATCCGACATGGTCGGTCCCTACCTGATGCGCCGTCACGGATTCGAGGAGGTCGTCTATCCGTACGCCACCCTCAGAGAGATCCTGCGCGAGACCAACGGGATCATCGTGTTCCACGAGCAGCTGATCCGGGTCATCGCGATGGCGACCGGATGCAGTCTGGCCGACGCCGATCACATCCGCCGGCATCTCGACTCCGATCGCCCCGACGACACCGTGAGTCGCTGGTTCCAGTCGGCGGCGGTCGCCAACGGACTGACCTCGTCCCAAGCCGCGTCGTTGTGGAAGGAGGTGTTCGCGTTCGCCTCGTTCGGGTTCTGCAAGTCGCACGCGGCCGCGTTCGCGGTGCCCACCTACATCTCGGCGTGGCTCAAGGTCCATCACACGGCCGAATTCGTCGCCGGCCTCCTGACCCACGATCCCGGGATGTACCCGCGGCGATTGATCGTGGCCGATGCCCGAACCTCCGGGGTGCCGATCCTGCCGGTCGACGTCAACCACTCCGATGTCGTCTACCGGGCCGAGTTCGCAGATACCGGAGCCGGAGGCGGGTCGCCTCGGCGAGACGCCAGACTAGGCGTGAGACTGGCATTGTCGGAGGTCAAGGACATCTCGGATACCGAGATGGACTCGATCGTCGCTGCCCGCTCCGTCGGGGCGTTCACCTCGCTCGAGGATCTGTGGCGTCGCACCGAGCTGTCGCGTCCGGTGCTCGAACATCTCGTTCATCTCGGCGCCTGCGACGGCATCTCCGGAGGGCGGTCGCGCCGGGAGCTCCTGTGGCGCGCCACCGATCTCGCCGCCCGACCCCGGTACAGAACCGGTCAGCAGATGTCACTGACGCTTGATGACGACGTGGCGGTCAGCGAACTCAAGGGGCTCACCGACTACACCGCGATGGAGGAAACCGAGGCCGAGCTCGAGGTCACCGGGATCGATGCACGGAGGCACGTCATGGCCCTGTACGAGCCGCTGATGAGGGAACTCGGCTGCACCCCGGGAGCGGAGCTGCGGAGGGAACGGAACGATTCCGAGGTCTGGGTGGCCGGGGTGAAGGTGTCGAGCCAGACCCCCCAGATCCGTTCCGGCCAGCGAATCATCTTCGTGACGCTCGACGATCTCACCGGGCCGTTGGATGTCACCTTGTTCGAGCGGGTTCAACCCTGGTGCGCGGCGACCGTGTTCCACTCCTGGATCCTCATGTTCCGGGGAGCCGTGCGTAAACGCGGCGGGGCATCGAGGACCAGGCGAACCCACCCGAACAACGTCGGCGTCACGGTCGTGGTCGAGGAAGCCTTCGATCTCGCCGAGATCGCCCGGGACCGAGCCGCCGGGATGACCGTGTCCGAGGCGCTGGAACGGCAGAGGAAGCGGGCGGCGGGCCCCATGAGGGCCCGGATGGCCGCTCCCCGCAAGCTCTGGCACGCCAGCGGGGGCTCCGCCGGTGGTTGATTTCCAGGCTGCCCTCAACCCCACCCCCCCGACGCCCGAAGATGAAGGTGTGAAGGAAAATCTCTCGGGATCCTCGGATCCCACCTCGGCGGTGGCCACGAGCACCGACCGGCGCCCCGCCCTGCGCTTCCAGCTCGACCGCACCCCACCTGAGGGGTGGGACCGCTTCGCGCTGTCTTCCGGGCGCTATTTCTTCTCGACCGTTCGCTGGACCGCGGCCGTCGCCGCCGGATTCGGGGGCGAGGTGCTGTTCGCGACGCTGATGGACGGTGACGAGATCGTCGTGGCCATGATCGGAACCGAGCGCAAGACGATCGGGTTCCGGATGCTCCAATCGTTCTTCCCCTACGGAGGTCTGATCGGGGATGTGAGCCGCGGAGACGAACTCCTCGATCACCTTCTTCCGGCGCTGAAGGAGCGCGGTTACCACTCGCTCGTGGTCGAGGATCCTTTCTGCGGGCTCCCCGAAAGACATGTCGCTCAGCCCGTCTATGGCCGGAGGCACGTCCGGCCTATGGAACCACGAGAAGGTCCCGTCGATGAGGCCGCGATGTTCCGCACGTACCACAAGTCGGTGAAGAAGAACGTGCGACGAGCGCGCGAGGCCGGGCTGGTGGTCACGGAAGCGGCCGCGGGATCGGACGTCGACGACATCTACGAGATGTACCGCTCGGCGATGGAGCGGAACCACGCGCCCACCTGGTACCCGAAGGACCTGTTCGTCGAACTGATGCACCGGTTCGTTCCGACGGGCGAGGTGAGATATCTGGTCGTGAAGCACGACGGTCACATGATCGGGATGATGGCCATGCTCTATTCCGTGGATGGAGCGCACTACTGGATGGGTGGATCCTCCGAGGAGGGTCTGAAGCTGAGGGTCAACGACCTCCTGTTCCACCACGCGATCTGCCTTTCGGCGGAGCGCGGTGACCGCTTCCTCGATCTCATGGGCACCGGCGTCGAAGACACGTCGCTCGCTCGCTTCAAGGAGAAGTGGGGCGGCGTTTCGGAGGAGGTCCTGGGCTATCACCTCGATCTCGTCCCGTTCCGGGCCAAGCTCCTCAGGCTCGCGTACCGCATCGTCCGCAAGGGCCCCGGGGCGTGGCTGGTGCGCAAGATCATCCGCTGAGGCCTAGCATCGCGGTAGTGAAGCAGCCCCCGTTCCTCGAGACGATCCTGCACGTCGACATGGACGCCTTCTACGCGTCCGTCGAGGTCGCCAAGGATTCCGCGCTTCAGGGCCAGCCGGTCGTGGTCGGGGGTCTGGGGGGCCGCGGGGTCGTCACCTCAGCCTCCTATCAAGCGCGCGAATACGGAGTGACCTCGGCGATGCCGATCGTCCGAGCTCGCCGGCTTTGCCCGCATGCGATCTTCCTTCCGAACGACTTCACGGCCTATGCCGATTTCTCCCGGAGGATCCGCGACGTATTCCTCTCGTACACCCCCTTGGTCGAGCCCCTGTCACTCGACGAGGCGTTCCTCGATGTCTCGGGGTCCGTGAAGTTGTTCGGCGATCCGGTTTCGATCGGAAGGCAGATCAAGGCGGACGTCGCCGCGCTCGGACTCCCGTGCACCGTCGGGATCGCGGTCAACAAGTTCCTCGCCAAGCTCGCGTCGCAGAAGGCGAAGCCGGATGGGCTCCTCCTGGTTCCCGCCCACGACATCGAGGGCTTCCTCCATCCGCTCCCGATCACCGCGCTGTGGGGTGTGGGGGAGAAGACCGGAGAGGC
>WHTI01000427.1 GCA_009377815.1 Actinomycetota bacterium | reverse complement strand
GGTCGACAGTCGTCCGATGACGACGGGCAGGCGGGTGATGGAGATCCGTTCCCGCGGTTCCCCGCCCTCCTCCATCAGGACCAGCTCGGCTCCCGAACGATCGAGACCCATCCGGGCGGCGGTGTCGGCCGAGATCGCCGCAGTTGCGCCGGCATCCCCGGGGCGAGGCTCGCGCGTCGACACCCGGGGAGCCTCGGCCTCGGGATCGGCCGACAAGCCCGCCTCGACCCTGAACTCACCGCGACCCAGCTTCTCGTCCTCGTCGAACCGGATCTTCGGCGTGCCCATCAGGTTCCACCGGTTGTGTTTCGCCTGCTCGATCACGAGATCCGAGAACTCTCGCTGCAGTCCGCTCGCCATCTGGGAGAACCGCTTGTAGTCCTCGGAGCCCATCAACACCCGGAAGTCGTTGGCCGCGTAGATCCGGTTCACGGAGACCGTCTTGTTCTCGGCCATCTCGCGCAGGATGCGCCGGCCGACCTCGACCGGCTGCAGTCCCGACCGGAAGACCTTCGTGAAGAACCCCTCCATCAGGCCTTCCAGCCTGCGCTCGATGCTCTTGGCTACGCCCATGAGTGGCGATTATGCCCCGCGATGGTCATTCCACCCGCCTGCTAGCCTTGTGGCCTCCGGCGGGCACCCGCCGATCTCTGGGCGAGTGGTGGAACGGCAGACACGCTGGCTTCAGGAGCCAGTGCTCGCAAGAGTGTGGGGGTTCAAATCCCCCCTCGCCCACCCAGACCCCGGGCACCTGCCTGGGCCTTGGAATCCCGTAGGGTTCCCCATAATCTTTTCCCTCATCGAGCCCGGCCCAGGAGAGATGCATGGACCTCAAACGATTGCGTTCCGTACCACTCGTCGAAGGCCTCTCCAAGAAGGAGATCGATCGTCTTTCCCGGATGATGGACGAGGTCGACCTGCCCGAGGGAAAAGAACTGGCCACCGAGGGAGAGTTCGCATATGAGTTCTTCATCATCGAGAAGGGAACCGCCAGCGTCACACGTGGAGGACGGCGGGTACGCGAGCTCGGCCCCGGCGATTTCTTCGGCGAGATCGGACTTCTCGAGTCCGAGCAGCGCACGGCATCGGTCGTCACGAGCTCTCCGATGACGGCGATCGTGATGACCGGCAGGGACTTCAGGACGATGGAGGAGGAACTACCTCGGGT
>WHTI01000300.1 GCA_009377815.1 Actinomycetota bacterium | reverse complement strand
CCCCCACGAGCAACGCCGCGATGGCGAACAGAACGGCCGAATACAGGAGCGTGATGCGGAAGCGGATCGAACCCGTCCACGTCGGGAGCTTCACGCGCCGTCCCCCAGGCGATATCCGGTTCCCACGACGGTCTCGATCGGCTGGTCGTCGTGGGCTTCTGCGAGTTTCCGCCGCAGCGTCATGACCGTGACCCTCACGGTGTTCGTGAACGGGTCGGCATGCTCGTCCCAGACGTGTTCGAGGAGATCCTCGGCGGACAACACCTCTCCGGGGTGGGACATGAAGTACCGCAGTAGGGCGAACTCCTTCGGCGTGAGCGCCAGGGTGCGTCCCGAACGGGTCGCTTCGTGCCGGGCCGTGTCAAGGATGAGGTCTCCGACCTCGAGCACCGCTCCGGACCGTCCGCTATCCCGGCGCAGGAGGGCGCGGATCCGTGCGCTCAGCTCGGCGAACTCGAAGGGTTTTACCAGGTAGTCGTCGGCGCCACGATCGAGCCCGGTGACGCGGTCGTCGAGGGTGTCCCGGGCGGTCAGCATGAGGACCCGGGGGCCATCCTCGGCCCCTCTCAAGCGACTGCATATCTCGAGCCCGTCGGCACCGGGGAGATTGAGATCGAGGCACACGAGGTCGTAGGTGTTGATCGCGGCCTTGTCGAGCGCGTCATCCCCGTCGTAGGCGACGTCGACGGCATAGCCCTCGTTCCGGAGCCCACGCGCTATCGCATCCGCGAGATCGGCTTCGTCTTCGACCACCAGCACGCGCATGGATCCATCGTAGCGAGGAGGGTCTCAAGGGGACATAAAGCAGGTCGCCTTGAGACCCTCCCGGTTACTCGATCAGTCGGTGTCGATCCCGTTCCACGGCGGGACGACGACCTTGCGCTTGCCGTACTTCCCGCTGAGCTGGATCTCACGCAGCTCGACGTTGTTGGCGTCGGTCTGCTCGTGGAGATGTCCTCCCGGGTTGGCCTCGACCTCGATCCAGTAGGTGCCGTTAGGGAGATTGGTGATGTTGAACGACTGTCCGGGAAGGCCCTGGAAGTAGGTGTCGCCCCAGCCGAGCGGGAGGATCTCCCGGATCCACCTCGAGTTCTGGCTGCCGCAGGCGGTCGACAACCCCAGTTGGGGGTTCATCGCGGCGCCGTCGAGGCTGAGGTCGATCGCATCGGTGGGGGCCAGACAGAAGGCCTCCTTGGTGCTCCTGATCCCGGTGGTCGCATCTTCCGCAGTCAGCAGTGAGTAGCCCGCGAACTGGAGGAAGTGCCAGTGGTTGTGCCCGTCCCTCTGGTCGTACTCGAGCGTGCCCACCTGCGACTTCCCGATCACGTCCCCAGCGCCGTTATGGAAGTACTGGAAGCCGTCCATGATCGCCGCGTTCGGTCGCCGAAAGCCTTCGACGACCATGTCGGCGGCTCCCGAGGTCCACACGGTCGCTCCGAAGGTGACGAAGCTCTTCCCGTTCTTCTTGTTCTGGACCGAGATGCCCCACGCGGGAAGCGCCTCGAGGTCGGGAAGGATCGAAGGCGCCGGGTTGTCCATGATCGGGACCGCTTTGTTCTTCACGGCTGCCGGGTAGCCGGCCTTCGGGGCACCGCAACCATGGTGACAGGGGTCCTTCATGGTCGTCACGTTGATGTCGGTGGTGACGCTCCTGGCGTCCTCAGCGACGTCGAACAACTCAGCGTAGTCCTCGCTGATCGAGGTGGTCACCTTATGCGCGCCGTTCTTGAGATCGGCGTAGGTCCCGTAGTAGCCGACCGTCGATGTGCCCCAGTCCCCATCGATCCCCCAGACCATGCCCTTCGTGAACGGGTTCGCGAAGCAGGCCTCGGGATAGGTCGGGGTCAGGGGGCCGTCGTCGCTCACGCGCTGGCGGTCGTAGCTGTTGGGACAGAAGTCGACATCGATCTCGGCGACCGTAACGCCGGCCTTGGTCACTTCGATGTGGAAGAAGTCTTCGAACCCGTCCCACGACACCGGCATCTCGGCCGGCAACGGAACCGGGTTCCCGTCGATCACCTGGGCGGCCATGATCGGGCCCGTGTAGTCGGGCCTCGTCAGCTGG
>WHTI01000352.1 GCA_009377815.1 Actinomycetota bacterium | reverse complement strand
GCGGACATCGCTCGCGTTCTCGACCGTCCGGTGAACACGATCAAGTCGGACATCCATCGGGGATTGAAGAGGCTCCGGCCCCTTCTCGAGCAGGCGGTGAGGACATGAGCTTCGACACCCAACTCAAAGAGCGGCTGGATTCCGCTGCGGAAAGCATGCCGGGCGAACCGCTCGACCTGATGACGACCCTGAGCGCGGCGCGCCGCGAGCGCCGGCTGTACCGGACGGTCTCGCTCGCTGCGGCTGCGCTCGTGCTGATCGCAGGTGGGGTCGGTGCCGCACTGATGATCGGGGGCCCGGAGGAGAACGATGACCGGGGCAAGGTCGTTTCCCCGGGGCCGCAGGTCTCGCAGGAGAAGCTGTTCGATACCGTGGCCGACTTCCTCGCCGCGATCAACCTGAGGGAGCCGCAGAAGAGCGAGGCGATGTGGGAACTGCTGAGCCCGGTCTCCAAGGCCTACTTCGATAACGACCCTGCAAACTTCGACCCGGTGGATTTCAGTGGCGAGACGCTCGGCGCCTACGATTTCGCCACCGAGCGGACCATGCACCTGTTCTTCCTCGACCGCGCCGAAACGCTGGGCGTTGTAACCGTCACCGGCACCGTCACTCGTGAGGGGTTCACCGAGCAAGATGGTTTCGCACTGCCGATCCGCGTGGTCGACGGCGAGGTCACGATCGAACTCTTCTCCGAGATCCCCTATCCGGAAGCGAGGGTCCCGGACATCGGTGCGCAGACGCTGCAGGTGCTGGCTTCCGATCCCACCTTCGCGGTCCGGGTTACCGACGATCCGCGCGCAGTGAGGGTCATCGTGTGGGAGTGGGACTCTCCTCGCCCCATCGCCACCGGCGAGGCGACGAGTGACGGCGATACGTGGTCGTGGACCCCGGACGAGCCGCTGGCCCCCGGCACCTACGTGGTGACGTTCGCGGTGACCTCGCGCTCCGGTGAGGTGGCCGCGGCCGCGGAGCCGTTCGTCGTCGAGTAGTTAGAGGCCCGGCCGCCCGGCGCCGACGTAGTCGGAGCGGTCCATCGATACGACGCGGACGTATTCACCGGTGTACGGCGCCTCGACCATCTGACCGTCACCGATGTACATCCCTACGTGGTGGATCGGCGACCCGAAGAAGACGAGATCACCCGGCTCGAGGTCGGAGCGATCGACCCGCGGGGTGGCCGCGTACTGGGCCCCCGAGTTGTGTGGCAGCCCCACACCGGCCTGAGCCCAGGCCCACATCGTGAGGCCGCTGCAGTCGTACGAATCGGGCCCGGCAGCGGCGTAGACGTAGGGCTTGCCGATCTGCGACAGCGCGGCGTCCACCGCCTTTTGGGCGTGCGGGCTCGATGCGTGGACCGTCGGGATATGGCCGGGGTTCGGAAGAGGAGTCGACGGCTGAGCCGCCGCGGCGGCGTCGCGTCTCCGCTGCCGCGCTTCGGCGCGCTGGATCTTCTCGTTGAGCTCCGCGATCTCTCCCTGTTGCGATGCGATCTTCTCTTCGATCTCGGCCTTGAGTTCGAGAACCCTCTTCCGTGCTCGGGCCGCGGTCGCTTTCTGCTTCTCGAGGCGATCGAGTTCGATGTTGAGTTCGCTGGTGGCGACATCGAGTCGCTCGAAGACGCGGGTTCGGGCTTCCTGAGACGTTTGGAG
>WHTI01000254.1 GCA_009377815.1 Actinomycetota bacterium | reverse complement strand
GGACTTCCCTCGGTCCCGAGATCGCTCGAGGAGTCACTGGCCGGTCTGGCCGACGATCACGAGTTCCTCCTCCAGGGCGACGTCTTCACAGATGACCTCATCGAGACCTGGATCGACTACAAGCTCGACGCCGAGATCGCCGAGGTCCAGCTCCGACCCCACCCCCACGAGTTCCTCCTGTACTACGACATCTGATGTAGATAGGCGAAATCGCCTGCTACTAGTTGACAAATCGAACGTGGCCGGGACTGTCGTTCCGCGAGAATTCCGTGGCAGCGGAGAGAGACATGTCCACGACGGTTCTGGCCCGTTCCTCAGACTCGGGCATCAAATGGGCGTACACCCCGGAGGGTGAACCCCGGGTCTGAGTGGCCGAGATAGTCGGCGAGTGCCCTGATCGACACGCCACCTTCGAGCAGCGTCGAGGCGTAGTAGTGCCGGAGCGCGTGCATTCCGTTCTCACGGGTGGGCTCGACGCCCACCGCCTCGAGGGCAGGCTTCCAGATGTGGCGGTTGAAGTAGCGACGGTCCATAAGCCCCCGCTCCCGGGTCGTGAACACCATCCCGTCGTGGATGGCCCAGCGCCTCAGCCGTTCCGAGATCGCAGTGGCAACCGAGTCAGGCAGAGGTACTTCCCTGGTCTTTCGGTTCTTGGGCGGGGCAATGGTCGGTCTGTTGCCGAGGATGCGGACCTGCTGACGAACCAGGACGCGCTGGCGCAGGAAGTCGACATCCTCGACTCGAAGCCCGGACACCTCGCCCTGCCGCAACCCGAGGCCCGCTGCGGCTATGGGAATCGCTCGATATCGCTCAGGATGCTCCGAGATGACCGCGTGGACCTGGTCGTGAGTCCAGGGAATCACGCGTCGTTGTTCGACCTTCGGTGCCTTCACGGATGGCGATTGGCATGGGTTTGCTGCTATGAGCCCGTCGTCAAGGGCGGCGCCCAGGATCGATGAGAGGTTGGCGAGCATCACCCGCACATATGGACGGCGCATTCTGTTCCTGACGGCCCCGCAACCAAGACTGAATCGTGGACGGGCGGAGATGCCGCAGCTCGGTGTCCCCGAGTTCGGGGAGGATGTGTACTCGCAAGCGGGATTCGACCGCTTCTCTCGTTGAGTCGTCAAATGTCTGTGATTTCAACCACCGATGGGCGAATTTCTCGAGTGTCACCTTGCCAGCCCGGGGATCGAGGTACCGCCCAGTCACCAGATCTGCCGTGACCTCATCGAGCCAGCGCTGGGCGTCGGCCTTCCGTTCGAACGTCTTGGACTTTTCGCGACCGGCGGGATCCCGGTACCTCGCCTGCCAGCGCCTGGAGTATGTCTTTCCCCGATCTCTGATGTGTGCCACGGTGCTGCCTCCTCGGTGCGTCGGGATCACGATCGCTCACCCGGCGAATGGGTGCCTTCTCTTGTCGTCGAACGCAGCTTCGCGCCCCATCTACGTCCTGCTTCCGAAGATACAGTCAGGGCTCGGTGAGCGTCATCGAGGCCTCCTCACGGAGCTGGCTCTCGATCCAGTCCTCGACGTCGGACCGCCGATAGCGAACGTGTCGGCCGACTCTGAATCCTGGTGGTCCCTCTCTTCGGTATCGCCACTGGTAGATCGTTGCAACGGGGACTGCGAGGTATTCGGCGAGTTCTTGGACGGTGAGTAGCCGGTCCCGGTGTTCCATGTCGTTGATCATGGGAGGGACCCTGTCGGTTCGTTGTCGTGCGTGGTCGTGGCCGGTCTGAAAGGGTTTTCGAAAGGGTTGTCGAAAGGGTTTCCGACAGTCTGTTGACAGGGTGAGATGGTCACCTGGGGGCATGGTGCCGTTTTACGTTGCGTCCCCGGCCTACTTCCCGCCGGAGCCTTGGCTTGGGGATCGGTCATGGCTGGAGTATCGGTGACGGGTCTCGCAATGGACTCGCAGAGGGTCTCGCAACAGTCTCGCAAGAGTCTCGCAGAATCGTTTGCAGATCCGTTCTGCCAGGGGGTTCGTCTCCTCGGCCCGGCAACTGGTTTTCCGGCGGCGGTGCCGGATCTTCGGAGCTCTTGGCGAGTGGTTTGCGAGACCGTTGAGGGGTTCTTCTCCCAGGCTCACAGTTGGTTCATGGCGAACACGGAGAGCCCGGTGATACGGAAAGCAGTCCATCCCTCGGACGAGAGCAACGACGGATCCGTCAACACACGTCTCCAGGCAAGCCATCAACGCCAACCGGCCACCGACTGAAGAGAGACACCGAATGATGAGATGCCGAACGATGATCCACAGACGATTGCACACCTGCGGTCAACCGGGGATTGGGGGTGTGTGGTGACGGTGCGGGTGAACTCGTTGAAGGGGGTGGAGGCGGGCCGGTATTACACGGAGCGTCTCCCGTCGTATTACTTGGATGGGGAGGAGCCGCCGGGCCGGTGGTGGGGGCACGATGTCGTCCCAGCTCACATGCTGTGGCGGTGTCTTGATTGCTAATCTCCCCATGCTTTGATCCCTTACGGTTCGCTGTTCTCGCTTGGCGGTGGTTGAAGGCAACTCTCTCTAAGGAGGTCCTGCTGCTCGATGCAGGTCATTCAACCGAGTTGCGCAGAGTCCCGATCCCATCGATCGTGATCTCGACTACATCATCGCTTGCCAGGTAACGCGGCGGGTCAAACCCGATCCCGACCCCGAGCCCGGTTCCAGTGGCGATGACGTCTCCCGGTTGGAGCGTTAGAACCTCAGAGAGCGTGACGATGAGCGATTCCACGTCGAAGATCAGTGCCGAGATCGGGGC
>WHTI01000409.1 GCA_009377815.1 Actinomycetota bacterium | reverse complement strand
GAGCTCGATCGCCTGAGCGAACCGGGCCATGGACCCGACCAGGTCGGTGCCGCCGATGAGTTCTCCGCCGACCAGGGTCGGGTTCTCAAGCAGGTACTGATCGGCCGGTCGCTCGCCCTCGCTCGGGCCAAGGGGCGACGGGAGACCATCCAACTCGGCCAGAGCGTCCACCACCGAGTGCCCGTTGGCGAACGCGGCCAGACCCATGCCGTGGAGTCCTTCGACGACTTCGATCTGCTTCTGCCGGGTGATCTCGATCCCCCGACCGTCGGGACCGAGCTGGCAGGTCTCGTAGGCCGGATCGCACACGTCGTACTCATCGAGGAAGATCCCCGTCATCCCGGCGTCCTGGAAACGGCGGGCGACTTCGAGGATGTCGGCGACCGAGAACACCGTTGTGCGGGTCCCATCCGGGCCCTTGGTGGAGCCGACGATCGAGACGTAGCCCCAGACCTCGATGTCCGGCCGCCGAGCGCGGATCTCGGCCACCAATCGACTCATACCGTCCGCGAAGTGGGTGTTGAAATCCGTATCGAGGACGATCTGATCGAAGTTCTCGTAGACCGCAGCCGCGCACGCGATGGACTTCACGGTCGCCTTCGAGCCCTCACACCCGCGCACGATCCAGGGGGCGGCCGAGTAGTTGAAGCCGAGCTTTCCTGGGACCGTGGTCGGGTCCGGCGCACCATCATCGGCGACCGGCGGGTAGGGGACCCCTTCGAGGAACCGTGCGGGGAGTGACATCTCCTCGTTCTCCGCGGCCAGAGCCACGCTCAGTGGAGGTCGCTTACCCAGGCCCGCGACGGGGATGCAGAAGAGATAGGCATCGTCGGTCACCAGGGTCTCGAGCCCGGCGGCCTCGACCGGCTCATAGCCCCACTGGGACGGGACCCCCGAATGCCGGGCCAGCCCTGCGTTCGGGTCGACGAGATAGTTCCACCCCGAACCCGAGAGATGGGACTGAAGGGTCCACATCCCCGACAGGCGGTCTCCATCGGTGTCGATCAGGAGCCGGTCGATGATCGTTCCCGGCCTGATCCCGACCCGGACGTAGAGCATCTCTGAGGTCGCCAGATCATCGCCGTCGGCGATCGCCGCGAGCGAGGTGATCGTCCCGGCCGGGTCCTCGACCAGGGCGGCCACCCGCTCCCAGCGTTCGGGGGCGTCGCAGGGACCCGCTATCTGCTGTTCGTCGGGGGCCGTACCTTCGTCAGACACGGGGCTGCATGCCCCACCCAGGACCGCAAGCGCGG
>WHTI01000301.1 GCA_009377815.1 Actinomycetota bacterium | reverse complement strand
TCGTACTCCGAAGACGAACTGGTGGACGCGATGGGATTCCTGGCCGAGGCCGATGTCGAGATGAAGGGCGGAGATCTCCCACCTCAGGCCGCGCTGGAACGCGCGGTGGTCAAGATAGTCGAGCGGTGAGCGAGCGGGACAGGTCGAGCGGTGAGCGAGCGGGACAGGTCGAGCGCTAGCTAGCCCTTGAGGCGCTTGGCGAGCCGGGACTTCTGGTTCGCCGCTTTGTTCTTGTGGATGATGCGCTTGGCGGCGGCCTTGTCGAGCTCGCGGCTGACCTCACGGAAGCTCGCGGCGGACTGTTCGGCGTCGCCGGACTCAACCGAGCTGAGGAAGTTCTTGGTGATCGTGCGGAGCCTCGAGCGAACACTCTTGTTGCGCTCGTTGGCGGCCGCGCTCTGGCGGTTCCGCTTGATCTGACTCTTGATGTTCGCCATCTATCGATTCTCCAACTATCGGGACGGGCACGCGCTAACTCAGGGCCCGTTCACTAGGGGGGTCTGCGGACGCAAGGATACCGCAAATACCTTTACGCTGCGCCTAATGGATCAAGCACATCAGAGGGCGATCGCAGTCATCGCCCATATCGATCACGGGAAAAGCACCCTTTCCGATCGCCTCCTGCAGCTCACGGGGACGGTCTCGGACCGCGATATGAGGGAGCAATACCTCGACCGGATGGACCTCGAGCGGGAGCGGGGCATCACGATCAAGGCCGCCGCCGTTCGCATGGAATACCGACGGGTCCGAGTTCCGACGGGCGAAGCGATGTCGGATCGAGGACCCGGAGCTCAGGCTTCTGACGGCGAGCTCTATGAGATCAACCTCATCGATACGCCTGGCCACGTCGACTTCGGCTACGAGGTGTCCCGGTCTCTGGCGGCCTGCGACGGCGTGCTGCTCCTGATCGACGCGGCCCAGGGCATCGAGGCCCAGACGCTGACCAACCTCTATCTGGCGGTCGACGCCGGGCTCGAGATCATCCCGGTCCTGAACAAGATCGATCTCCCCGCGGCCCAGCCTGAGAAGTACGCCGAGGAGATCGCTCAGCTGATCGGATGCGAACCCGCCGACGTCTTCCGGATCTCCGCCAAGACCGGCGAGGGCATCCCCGATCTGCTCGAGGCGATCGTCGCCAAGGTTCCCGCACCCACGGGGAAACCCGAGGCTCCTCTGCGGGCGTTGGTGTTCGACTCGTACTACGACGCCTATCGGGGCGTGGTCGCCTACATCCGGGTCATCGACGGGAGACTCTCGTCACGCCAGCCGATCCGTTTCATGGTTGCCGAACTCGAGGTCGAGGCGGACGAGGTCGGGATCATGTCGCCGGGACCCACCCCGGTCGACTCGCTCGATACCGGCGAGGTCGGTTATCTCGTCGCGGGGATCAAAGAGGTGTCGCTAGTGAAGGTCGGCGACACCGTCACCGCCGCCGGCAAGGCCGCTGCGGAGGAACCATTGCATGGTTACCGCGAGCCGAAGCCGATGGTGTTCGCCGGTATCTACCCGATCAACGGGGACGATTTCCCGCTGCTGCGCGACGCTCTCGACAAACTCAAGCTCAACGACTCGGCCCTGGTGTACGAGCCGGAGTCATCGACCGCCTTGGGGTTCGGGTTCCGTTGCGGTTTCCTCGGACTGCTGCATATGGAGATCACGCGCGACCGGCTCGAGCGGGAGTTCGACCTCGAGCTGATCGCGACGGCGCCTTCGGTCGGCTACGAACTCGTGCTCACCGATGGCAACCGGAAGATGATCCGCAACCCGACCGACATGCCCGACCGGAGCACGATCGAAGAGATCTACGAGCCGTACGTCTCGGTCATGATCGTCTCGCCCTCGGAGTACATCGGCACGATCATGCAACTGTGCCAGGAGCGGCGCGGAGAACTGAAGGAGATGCACTACCTCTCCCCGGAGCGGGTCGAGATCCGCTACCACATGCCCCTCGGCGAGATCATCTTCGACTTCTTCGATCAGTTGAAGAGCGGTACCAAGGGTTACGCGTCGCTCGACTACGAGCCGGTCGGCATGAACCCTTCTGAGCT
>WHTI01000073.1 GCA_009377815.1 Actinomycetota bacterium | reverse complement strand
GTCACTTTCGATGCTTTGCAGGAACCCGGGAACGAGGTGAGCACCCTCGAGGATCAGATCGGTGCCCTCGGCGATGGCTCGGTTGATCAGTGACTGAGCGCCGACTGCGACAGCAGCGGCTTGCTCCCGGAACCCGATGATGAGCCTATCCCCTGAATGGGGGATCGGTTGTCTTACCGCTTCATCGGCATCGAACGACGATGAATAAAGGGTCGGGAACATCTGCTCGGTGAAGGCGCTCCGGAGCACCTCACGCACCGCATCGGTCGATACGACCCGGGTGATGCCCAGGCGGGTCGCCAGCTGCGTAGCGATGGTGGACTTCCCGACACCGGTCGCGCCGGCGATCAGGACGATGAGGGGGATATCGAGCTCGGCCACCGACTGCCACTTGATGAAACGTTCCACGAAGCGATCCCCGGCCTCACGGCGGAGGACCTCGAGGGTCAGATCGGTGAGCCTCTCGGCGGTGACGGTCTCTCGGTCGAGGGCGACGAGCTCCTCCTCGACCTTGTTGGCCACGGAGTAAGCACGCCCGGGGGTCAACCCGGTCACCATCAGCTGAGACGCGGTGAGCCCCTTCGAGTACGGGAGGCCGTGCTCGCGCTCGGCGATGAAGATGTGCTTACGCCTCGGTTCGTTCATCCTTCTTCTTTCTCGTAACGCTCACGCGCCAGTTCCGCTGCCCAGGTGATGACGCTCTCTGGGTCGTCCCCATCGATGCCAACCGGAACGTTATCCATGTAGATGACTTCCATCCCGAGATCGAGTGCCCGTCTCGTCGCAACGTCGATCGCAGCTGCCTTTATCTCGCAGAGCAGAGTGTCTGCTCCCCCTTTGCCGATGGTCTGGATATCGGCTTCCAGTCGTTCACGGTCGGATAGCGAATGGCTGATACCGACCACCTTGCAGCCGTGCTCCTCCTCGAGATGCCGGGAGATCGACTCGCCGGCTGCTTCGGGAGCAGTCGTAGCTACAAAGACCGCCATTCCTTGGACGGGAAGGGTTGGTGCGGGACGGAACACCGTTCGCACCACCCGGATCGCCTCTCGGGACCCCCCACTTCGCCTCGCCGGGCGGAACGATTCTTGGATACGCCTCGCAACCTGCGAGATCTGGGAGGGAGTACCGAAAGGGTACTCACACATACTAACCACCACGAAGTCGGCAAGCAACATCCGGTACGGGCCCAGGTATCCGGCCAGATATTCCTCCGGGATGGAAGCAGGAACCACGAGACCGGTGACGTCCGCATGTGCCGGCGGTATCGACGCTCCCGACCCCTCCAGGATCGTGAGGTCGGCCGGGATCGTGTTCGCCACCTCGATGCCACGAGGAACGTTCGAGATCCCGATCCCCCCGGCGAGACCTCCGCCGCATCTCCGGCACCCGACCGTCGGCACCCGGGCGAGCATCGCGTCCTCGATGTAGTCCGAGGCCGCGTGGCGCCCTTGGTCGGCCAGCGCCAGCAGGTCGGTTGGGGTGAGGTCGATCTCGTCGCCGTGGAGGACCTCAGGTTCGTCCGGACCGCCACGACCCATCGCCACAACCACGGGATTGATCCCGGCAGCGTTCAGGGTTCGGGCGGCATAACCTGCAACCGCCGTCTTGCCGGTTCTCTTCCCGGTCCCGATGATCGCGAGGCTCGGCCTCTCCGACAACCGCGGTCTCGGTGGCGGCGTGAAGCGGAAGTCCATCCCCCTGTAGGGCACTCCTCGGTACAGCGCTATCGAGATCAGCTCGTGACGGCGCCGGTAGTCCAGCACCGGCTCGTCGGACAGATCGATGATCTCATCGGGGTCGAGTTCGAGGATCGCGGTGTCGAGCAACGCTCGGGGATCGCCCCCGGAGCGGACCGGGACGTCGCCGTAAGCGCCGACGCCTCCGGCGGGCAGCTTTTCACGGCCACCGACCAGGACCGCGGCCAGAACCTCATCCGCCCCGCTCGCTAACTCAGTGAGAGCGGAAGCAACTACCGGTGGATAGTGTTCGCCGTCGACCACGACAAGGAAACGGATCTCGAAAACTCTCTTCCTACGGCTCGGTGATTCAACCGTCCGTTTTGGCGCCCTCTGGTTCCCATTCGCTAACGAACACGCGCCACCCGGCGTTCCGCGCCCGACAGACCCTCCGGATCTGTTCGGCTCGGGTAACGGCCTCGGGGCGAGGTACGACGATCAGCAGAGAAGGTCCGGCCCCGGCGAGTGCGACGGCCAGACCGGCGGCCCGCAGCTCCTGGTGCACGGCGGCGGTCTCCGGCTGGAGCCGGAGCCGGTGGGGCTCGTGGAGCTTGTCGTCCATCGCCTGGGCGAGGACGTCGGAGCCAGCCCCCGTCGTCATCGCCGCGACGAGAAGAGCTGCTCGAGAAGCGGTGAACTGAGCATCGGCGAATGCAACATCGGCGGGGAGCACCTTGCGGGCCTCGACCGTCGAGAATCCCTCGCGCGGCACCGCGACGATCGGGACCAGACGCTCGGATGCTTCCAGACGGAAGAACCTCGTTTCGTCCGACACGCCCCCGCGGTAGCAAACCACCAGGCCCCCAACGAGGGCCGGGATGACGTTGTCGGGATGTCCCTCGATGCGGGTCGCGAGATCGACCATCTCGGACTGATGGATCGAGCCGTTGGACAGCTCGCGAGCGGCACAGAGCCCGCCGACGACCGCGGCGGCCGAGGAACCCAGGCCGGAGCCGAGCGGGATGGGGTTCTTGACCCGGATCGCATAGCCGGCGGGACGGCGCCCAACGTGATCGAAGAACGCATTCATCGATCTGATGACCAGATTGGAATCGTCGATCGGGATGCTTTCGGCGCCCTCACCCTCGACCATGATGTCGATCGAGCTCTTGCGAGGCTCGACCTCGATCTCGAGATACATCTGGATCGCGACGCCGAGCGCGTCGAACCCCGGACCAAGGTTGGCCACCGTTGCGGGCACGAGAACCTTCACCGCGGCTGGCATGTGGCGCCCTTTATATCTCGCTTTCGTCCCCGGATACAGGTTGCCGGGACTCAGTCGAGACCGAGTTGATCCCTGATCGGGTCGAGTTCGGCGGGCGCCTTCATCCGGTCCGGAGCCATCGCGAGGGCTCGCTCCGGGTCCTTCAGGCCATGGCCGGTCAGGATGCAGACCACCGTGGCCCCGGCGGGGATCCTCTTGGCGTCGCTCATCTTCAGGAGCCCGGCCACCGATGCCGACGATGCCGGCTCGACGAAGATGCCCTCGCTCGCCAGCATCGTGTAGGCCTCGAGGATCTCGGGGTCGCTTACCGCGGAGATCGATCCGTTCGAGGCCGAGACCGCCTCGTTGGCACCCTCCCAGGAGGCCGGGTTCCCGATGCGGATGGCGGTTGCGATCGTGTTGGGCTCGGCGACCGCCTTTCCGGTCACGATCGGAGCGGCGCCTTCGGCCTGGAAACCGTGCATCGCAGGGGTCGTTTCGCTCCACCCGACCTCGAGGGCCTCGCGGTAGCCCTTCCAGTAAGCGGTGATGTTCCCGGCGTTGCCGACCGGGATCAGATGGAGGTAGGGAGCACCGCCGAGCGCTTCGACGATCTCGAACGCGGCCGTCTTCTGACCCTCGATCCGATGCGGATTGACCGAGTTCACCAGGGTGATCTCACCGGACCTGGCGATCTCCTTCGTCAACGTCAGCGCGACGTCGAAGTTCCCTTCGATCTCGACGACGCGCGCTCCGTGAATGAGGGCCTGGGCCAGTTTCCCCAGAGCGACGAACCCCTCCGGGACCAGCACCGCGCAGACGAGACCTGCCCGCGCCGCGTAGGCCGCGGCCGATGCACTCGTGTTGCCGGTCGACGCACACACGACTGCGCCGGCGCCGGCCTCGAGCGCCTTGGAAACCGCGAGCGTCATGCCGCGATCCTTGAACGAGCCGGTCGGGTTCAGTCCCTCGTATTTGAGGTAGACCCGCGCGCCGGTTCGCTCCGACAGGCCCTCGGACAGGAGCAACGGTGTATCCCCTTCGCCGAGCGATACCACCGGTGTCGTAGACGACACCGGGAGATGATCCCTATATCGCTCGATGATCCCGGCCGAACGGTCGTCGGTCACTCCTCGCCGGTCCCCTCGACCCGCAGCCGGGAGGTGATCTCCTTCACCGAATCGAGTGCCGAGAGGTCGGCGAACGTCTTGCCGTGCTGGCCCTCGGTCGCGAGGTGCGTGATGAGGGCCAGCGTCGCCTCCTCGGCCGCACCTTCCTGTCTGACGCTCGCGATCGAAACGCCGTGATGAGCGAAAACACCGGCGACCGTGGAGAGCACACCGGGTTGATCGAGCACCGACAACACCACGTAGTAACGGACCCGGGTCTCGTCGTGGGGGCGGATCTTCGCCCGGCTGTGATAGCAGGTGCACCCGGCCGAGCGACCGCCGGTCACGATGTTGCGAGCGACCTCGACGAGGTCGCCGACGACCGCGGAGCCGGTCGGTCCGCCACCGGCGCCCCGCCCGTAGAACATCAGCTCGCCGGACTCCTGGCTCTCGACGAACACCGCATTGAAGACGTCGCGCACCGCGGCAAGGGGGTGGTTCTTGGGGACCATCGAAGGGTGGACCCGGGCGGCGATCTGACCTTCGTCCATCTCGGCGACCGCCAGTAGCTTTACCTCGTAGCCGAGCTCGTGGGCCGCGACGATGTCGCTGGCCTTGACCCCGCTTATCCCCTCACGCTCGACGTCGCCGGCGACGACCCGGGAATTGAACGCGAGCGAGGCGAGGATCGCCAGTTTGGCGGCCGCGTCGTAGCCCTCGATGTCCGCCGACGGATCCATCTCCGTGTAGCCGAGCCGCTCAGCCTCCGCCAGTGACTGCGCGAACGACTCCCCCGTCTCCGACATGCGCGTGAGGATGAAGTTCGTCGTCCCGTTGACGAGCCCCATGACGCGGCGCACGCGATCGCCGGCGAGCGATTCCTTCATCGGGCGGATGATCGGGATCCCTCCGGCGACGGACGCCTCGAAGAGGAGATCGACCCCGGCCTCCTCGGCGGCGTCCATGACTTCCTTGCCGTTGGTCGACAGGAGCTCCTTGTTGGCGGTCACGACATGCTTCTTGTTGCGCAGCGCGGTGAGGATGAGTTCCTTGGCCGGCTCGATCCCGCCGATCGCCTCAACCACGACGTCGATCTCGGGATCGTTGACCACCTCGAAGGGATCGGTCGTCCACTTCTCAGGCGGCAGCTCGACCTCGCGCGGCTTCGTGAGGCTACGCACCGCGATCCGAGCGATCTCGACATCGGTCCCGGCCCTAAGGCTTAGATCGGAGGCATGCTGGATGATGATCCGGGCGGTCGCTCCGCCCACGATCCCGCATCCCAACAACCCGACCTTGACGTTGTTACCCATGACTTCTCCCGCTTCGTAGTGGAATCTCGGCAATCCTATTGGCACCGCGCGGTCGTAAGGTTTGCTGATGCCGGAACTTCCCGAGTTGGAGGCCCTGAGCGAGAGGATGACCGAGGTCCTCGAGGGTCACGCGCTCGGCGGCATCGACGTGCACGGGTTCTCCGCGCTGAAGACCTTCGAGATCAACCCGAAGGATCTCGAAGGGATCGTGCTCGGGGGCATCTCGCGCCGCGGCAAATACCTCGATATGTCGCTATCGCCGTACCGGATCCTGTTCCATCTCTCGCAGGGCGGCCGCGTCGACATCGAGACGCCGCCGAAGTCGACCAAGCCGCGCGGATCGGTGGTGCGGTTCCGATTCGACGGCGCTCCTTCGATCTTGATCAAGGAGTTCGGCACCGAAAGGAAGGCCGCCTGGTGGGTGCTCCGGGCCGGCGACGACGGGCCCCTCGAAAAACTCGGGCCCGAGCCCTTCGACGAGGCGTACGAGGAGCTGGTCATGACCGGGGCCGATCGCCGCCAGCTGCATACCTTCCTCCGGGATCAGCGGACCGTGGCCGGGATCGGCCGTGGGTTCGCCGACGACATCCTCCACGCCGCGATGCTGTCTCCCCTTGCGAAGCTGGCGAGCCTCGACGAGGCCGCCAGGCGTACGTTGGTCGAGCAGACCCACAAGGTGTTGATCGAGGCGACCGAGCGCGAGCGCGAACGGACCGGGGGCCTGCCGGCCAAGATGGGCGACCGCTTCACGATCCACAACCACTACGAGGACCCGTGTCCCCGCTGCGGGACCAAACTCGAACACGTGTCGTACGAATCGCGCGAGGTCGTCTACTGCCCTGCGTGTCAGACCGGGGGCAAGATCCTGGCCGACCGAAGGATGTCCCGACTCCTCAAGTGATCGCCGAGCCGTCGAGGTGCCGGTCGAGGTGAAAGAGGTCGGCGTCGGTCTCGCGTGCGACGATCTCGTTCGCGGTGCCACCCGACACCATCACGACCGCAGGGCGCGGGACGCGGTTGTAGTTGGATGCCATCGAGTAGGTGTAGGCGCCGGTCGCGGGGACGCACAGAAGGTCGCCGACCGCGATGTCGTCCGGCAGGTGGACATCGTGGATCAGAACGTCGCCCGATTCGCAATGCTTACCCGATAGCGTGACCCTCGGCCCCTTGGGTGCGTCCATCCGATCGGCGAGAAACGCCTCGTAGCGCGCCCCGTACAACGCGGGTCGGATGTTGTCGGACATACCGCCGTCGACCGATACGTATGTGCGCACCCCGGGAATCCTCTTGATCGTTCCGACCCGGTACAACGTGACCGCGGACGAACCGACGATCGAACGGCCCGGCTCGGCGAACAGCTCGGGGACCTCGAGGCCGTTGTCCTTGAACTCGCGCTCGACCGCTGCTCGGATGAGGTCCCACGACCCGATCGGGTCGGGGGTCATCTCGTCCTCGTTGTGGGCGATGCCCAGGCCCCCGCCGAGATTCAGCTCGGTCGCGGTGAAGCCGAGTTCGTCGCGCGCCCGTGCGAGGAAGGCGGCCAGTCGCTTGACCGCGAGGTCGAACGCCGACATCTCGAAGATCTGCGATCCGATGTGTGCGTGGATGCCGACCACCTTCGAACCCTCGAGGGCGAGAGCATGCCCCAGTGCCTGCAGCGCGACGTCGTCGCCGAGGCCGAAGCCGAACTTGGAGTCCTCCTGTCCCGTCTGGACGAACTCGTGCGTGTGGGCCTCGACCCCCGGGGTCACTCGGAGCAGGAGCTTGGAGGTCACGCCGACCTCCTCGATCCGGTCGAGTTCGTCGAGGGAATCGACCACGATGCGGCCGACACCGACCTCCTGCGCTCTCCTGAGCTCCTCGAAGGACTTGTTGTTGCCGTGGAACAGGATCCGCTCGGGCGGGAATCCGGCGGCCATCGCGGTCTCGAGTTCGCCGCCGGTACACACGTCGATCCCTAAGCCGAGTTCGGCGAGCGCTTCGCACAGGGCTACGCAGCAGAACGCCTTGGCTGCGTAGAAGACGTGGTCGGCACCGAGCGCGGCGGCGTACGCGTTGGCCCTCGCCTCGAACGTCGGCCGGTCGACCACGATCAGCGGCGTCCCGTAGCGATCGGCGAGCTCGCCCGCAAGGAGTCCGCCGATCTCGAGCCGGCCGGAAACCTCGCGCGCACCGTCGGGAAGGATCTCTTTCATGCGCTGAAGGGTAGCCGCATAGGCCGTGGCTCAGGGAAGGGCGGCGAGCTCACCTTCGAGCGCGAGCGCGCACTCTCCTCCGACCTGCACGCGACCGGGCTCGGCCTTCACGTGGATGTGAGACTCACGGCCCATCTCGACGCCCTGGACGATCTCGAACTCGATCGGCCCGAGGCGATCGGCGAGGTAGACGCCGAGCGACCCCGCCGCAGAGCCGGTGGCGGGGTCCTCCAGGACGCCGATCTCGGGCGCGAAGAACCGCGCCCTGATCGAGCCGGCCGAAGCGGTCGTGAAGCAGTAGGCACCGATGCCGGGGAGCTTCTTCATATGTTCGAGGCTCGGGAAGGCGCCCTCGAGCGAGGCGAGGTCGCTAACGGGGACGAGCAGCTGTTCGACTCCGGTGTCGGCCATGGCGGGATAGAGCTGACCGTGCCGGCCGAGTTCGCGCGCCTCGAGGAACAACGCCTCCTCGGCCACCCCGACCGCCCCGGCGATCGTGGCGCCGATCGACACATCCTGGTCCCGGAGATCGGCCTTCGTGGTTCCCGTGCGCTGGAACCAGATCCGCCCACTCCTCCACTCGATCGGCGTGTCTCCAGCCTTACTCCGCTGCACCAGCCGGTCACTGGTGATCCACCCGAGGTGTCTCATGACCCACGAGGTTCCGATCGTCGGATGGCCGGCGAACGGCAGCTCGCCGCCGGGAGTGAAGATGCGGACGGTGTAGCCGTCCTCATCGACCTCTGAGGCGAAGGTCGTCTCCGAGAGGTTCATCTCCTTGGCGATCGTCTGCATCTGTTCGGTCGTGAGCTCGCCCGCATCGGGGAACACCGCGAGTTGGTTGCCGAGGTAAGCGGCATCGTTGAAGACATCGACCTGAAGGAAGCGCATCGCTACATCCGTTCGGGAGCCGAAACCCCCAGCAACGACAGGGCATCCGCGATGACGTTCTTGGTCGCCACGCATAGCGCCAGCCGAGCGGCGGTGAGATCGGCGTCTTCGGTCACCACCTTGCAGTCCCGGTAGAAGGAACTGAACGTAGAGGCAAGTTCCTCGATGTAGTTCGTTACCCGTTGGGGGGCTCGTTTGTAAGCCGCTTCGGGGATGACGTCCTCGTAGGTCGCTAGCGCTCGCATCAGGTCGTCTTCGGATCCGTGCTCGAGCCGCTCCAGTGGGGCCGAAGTGGCGTCGACAGCCGCGACGCCCTCATCGGCGGCCTTCCTGAGGATCGAGCAGATCCGCGCGTGCGCGTACTGGACGTAGAACACCGGGTTCTCGGGGGCCTGCTCGCGCGCGAGATCGAGATCGAAATCGAGCGGCGCCTCCATCGAACGCTGCAGGAATATGTAACGAGCAGCATCGGGTCCGACGTCATCGATGAGCTGCTCCAGCGGCACGATCGAGCCGGCGCGCTTGGAGCTCTTGACCGCCTCCCCGCCCCTCATCAGCGAGACGACCTGGACGATCGAGACCTCGACCCTGTCGCGCTCGAGACCGAGCGATTCGACCGCGGCCAGGAACCGGACGATCGAGCCGTGATGGTCGGGCCCCCACAGATAGAGCAGCCGTTCGAATCCACGTCCGAACTTGTCGAGCACGTAGGCCGCATCGGCCGACAGGTAGGTCGGGGTCCCGTCCGAACGCACCAGGACACGGTCCTTGTCGTCACCGAGGTCGGACGAGCGGAACCAGACCGCTCCGTCGTTCTCGTAGACGCGACCGGTTGCACGCAGCGCTTCGAGGGCCGCTTCGACCTCGCCGGCTTCGTGCAGCGTCCGCTCCGAGAACCAGACGTCGAAGGTAGTACCGAAACGCTCGAGCGTTGCGCTCATCTGCGCCAGCATCGTGTCGAGCGCGATCCGCCCCAGCTTCTTGTTCCGTTCGTCCGCGGGGGCGTTCAGCAGCTCGTCGCCGAGGCCATCGGAAAGCTCTTTGACCAGATCCACCAGGTACTCGCCCTGATAGCCCTCCTCGGGGATGGCGGCATCCTGACCGTGAAGTTGGAGGTAGCGCGCGCCGACCGACTCCCCGAAGAGTTCGATCTGCCGTCCGGCATCGTTGACATAGAACTCGCGCGTCACCTCGTGCCCGGTTGCCTCGAGAAGGCTCGAGATCGCATCGCCCACCGCCGCTTGCCGGCCGGAGACAACGTTCACGGGTCCGGTGGGATTCGCCGAGACGTACTCGACGTTCACCTTCTCCCCGTTGCCGATGTTCGAGCGCCCGAACCCGGACCCCTCGGTTGCAGCGCGCGTGACGATGTCGTGCAACCACCTGGGGGAAAGATGGAAGTTCAGGAAGCCGGGACCGGCGACCTCGACCGACCGAACGATGTCGGAGGCCGGAAGACGTTCCACGATCGCCTCCGCCAGAGAGCGCGGGTTGCCGCCGGCACTGGCCACCAGCGCGACGTTCGTCGCCCAATCACCATGGTCCTTACGCCGAGGGCGCTCGAAGGTCGGCTCCGGTACCTCTCCTTCGAGCAAGCCGTCGGCCTTGGCCCGGTCGAGAGCCTCGGTCACGATCGCACCGAGGAGCTCGGTCACCTCGGCCATCAACGCGCCAGCCGGTTGATGACGGCCACCAGTTCGGAGGGGTCGAAGGGTTTGGTGAGGTACTCCGACACCCCGCTCGCGGTGCCCCGCTCGATATCCGCCAGCTGCGCCTTGGCCGACAGGAAGACGATCGGAATGTCCTTGGTCTTCTCGTTCTCCTTGATCTTCTCGCAGGCCTCGTACCCATCCATCCTGGGCATCATGATGTCGAGGATCACGAGATCCGGGTCCTCCGCGATCGCAACCTCCACCGCCTCCGCCCCGTTGTTGGCCGAGAGGACGTCGAAGCCCTCGAGCTCGAGGTTGACCTGAAGGAGGCGGAGGATCACCGGGTCGTCGTCGCAGACGAGGATGCGTTTCTTCCGGGGGCCCATGGGGGCGATGCTAAACCCCCCGGCGCCGCTCCCTCATCGGTGTCCGGATGCCTTAGCCTGTCTCTCCCGAGCCCCCGTAGCTCAGGGGATAGAGCACTCGCCTCCGGAGCGAGGTGCGCAGGTTCGAATCCTGCCGGGGGCACTCCCTACATCTGTGCACCATCCAGGTGAAACGGAGTGTTCTGCGGAATCTGACCCGAGAGAGGCCACCGAGCCCTCGTCGGTCGTCACTTGGCAGTTCGCGCGATGCGAAGGCTTGTCGAAGCGGACTTCGAGGCGGAAGGTCTGAAAGAGTTGCCGGAGGACGTCGTCTGGGGCCGACGCGAATAGACCCTCGCCATCGACTTAACGGTTCTCACGAAAGTGCTGGTCAATGCGTGGGTCGCCAGGGAATCGAACCCTGAACCTACGGATCAAGAGCTGAGCGCTTCTGAGTAGTCTTTACAAGTCCTGATTACTGACCGTTTTCGACCGCTGGGTCGGGCTCGACGCGCGAGGCCCGGCGACGTGACGCACATGTGACGCTGAAATGAACATAGACAGAACCAGCTTTTCTCCTGTCCGGTGGAACCCACCCATCACAACGACCGCGCGATGTCGGCGATGGCACCGACCCAATCCTCGACTCCTCCGAAGTCGCGGCCATGTCAGACTACGACCAGATCGCTCCCGGGAATCACCACGATGAACTGACCTTTGTTCCCGCGCGCAGCGTAGTAGTCGCCGAGCTCGTCGTCCCGATAGGTCCACCACCAGTATCCGTAGGCCGGCGAGGGGTCGTGCTCGTCGCTCACTGCGGTCGACTCACGGACCCAGCTCGCCGGGAGGATGCGCTCGTTGTTCCACGTGCCCTCGTGAAGATAGAGCGAGCCGAGCTTGGCGAAGTCAATGGCTCGTCCGTTGATGCCGCTCTCCATCTTCTCGAAGCCGCTCGCCTCCGAATCGAGCGACCATGTTGCATCGGCCTCTGCACCGAGCGGTTGCCAAAGACGTTCCTCCATGAACTCGGCAACGTGCTGAGAGGTCGCCCGCTCGAGGATCATTCCTATCAACAAGGGATTGAAGTTGTTGTAGTGCCACTGCTCGCCGGGCGGGGTAACTATCTCGGTATCGTTCATTGCCAGTTTGCGGAGATCGGAAGCGTAGTAGGTCTCGGTATCGTCGCTCCAGGGCGTCCCCTGCTCTTCGTAGCGGAGCCCCGACGACATCGAGATGAGGTGCCGGATCGTGATGCGCTCGAAGCGCGCGTCACGCGCCTTAAGCTCTGGAATGTGGTCGGTGACGGGGTCGTCCAGAGCGATAGATCCGTCCTCTATTGCGATACCCACCAGTGCCGAGGCGAAGGACTTAGCCACCGAGAAGGACGTCTCGGTCGAGTCGCGGTCGTGGCCGTTGAAGTAACGCTCATAGATGAGGCGGTCGCCCTTCACCACGATGAACGCGGTCGTCTCCGTCGAGCGCATAAACGACTCAAGATCAGCGTAGTCACCCGGCAAGACGACAATGTCAGGGAGACCCGATGGGTAGCCGGGCCCCTTCTCGTAGACGTAAGTGTCCGCCGCTGCGTTGATCGGACGCGCCGGGAACCGCTTGAAGTCATCCACATCTGCGTCGACCCAGATGAGAGCGCGAGAGAAGGTCGAGGAGTCGAGAGTGAGGTACGCACGGACGTAAACGAGGCCCACGACTGAGGCCAAGCCGAGCGCAACTGCACCAGCGATCTTGACCCACCGGGGCACCTTGCGCCGGTGACGGCCAGAGCGCTTTGACTCTCCAAGTCTTCCCTTCGCCGACGAGTCGCGCAAAGAGCAGGGGTTGTCATCATTCATTCAACTAATCGACTTTCCTATCTCCAGTGATGGTAAAGCGGCTCGGCCACGCGTCCTATCCGCCACCCACACCCCCTCCTGGATGGGTGCGATCTCCGTCGCTGCCCATGCTGGTCGCAGACGGCGGCATGACGTCATGCGTTCCCCAGCGTCGTAGACAACCGGTCCGGGCACACCCGATTTCAACCCGCTTCGACCCACAGTATTCCGATCTTTTTCCGCGGCGAGACGTCCTATTGGCAGAACCCACGATGCCCAGAGGAGCTCAGCCGCGACGGTAACGAGCGATGCCGATCGCGCCGAAGAGGAGCACGATGACGGCCGACCAGATCAGGGAGCGAAAGACGAAGTAACGCTTGCCCGTTCTTGCGTCCCGGTGCTCTCCTAGGGGGCCGCTTGCCAGGAGGCCGCGATCTCATCGAGCCCGGGCGTGTTACTGAGACGCGTGACCTCGCCATCGGCCACTTCGACCACGTACAGATCGAGCAGGTAGCGGCTCCCGGGCATCCCGGAGTAGGCGAGCTTGGTCGAGTCCGG
>WHTI01000287.1 GCA_009377815.1 Actinomycetota bacterium | reverse complement strand
GCCCATCGCTGGGAGCGAAACTTTTACGGCGGAACCGTCGATCCAGAAGGTAGTTTGTGAACTCATCCGGGCGGTTAGCTCAGCGGTAGAGCACTGCGCTTACAACGCAGGGGTCGGCGGTTCGAACCCGTCACCGCCCACCAGGGGAACCGAACAGGGCGGCCAACCCGGACAGAACCACCAGGATGGTCGCCCATGGGGCCCCACGAGGGTCTCGTGGGGTATCTCTGTCAGGGGCACGCTCGCGAGTTGCGACGGTGGGAACGGGATTTGTATCCGGCAGGCCGTGGTCCACGAGGTACTGGAAGAAGACCAGGGGGCTCCGGTACCAGCCGGCCGTGATCGGCATGTTGCGGAGGAAGTCTGGTATGTCGCGTCGGCGCCCTAGCTCCTGGCCCTCCGGGGTATACGTCACCGGCCCGCCCCTCGCGTACGGGTAGAGGTGCTGACTGGCCCGGCCGATGCCGAACCGGTAGGTCACGCGGTACCTGGGCCCGAGATCCGCGGGAGTCAGTCCCAACTCCTCGACCGAGTCGGCCCGGGTGTCGTCCAGACCGCCCTGCGTGCCGATGCCGGAATCCCATAGTCCGTACGTGTCTGCGGCCTCGATCCGCAGCCCGCCCTTGAGTCCAGGACCGGTGATGTCGGCTTCGGCGATGTCCACCTTGGCCGATGCGGGTCCCGTGACGACCACAGTCGCTATCGCCACAAGTCCTGCGAACAGCATCCGTGCTCTCATGGTTCCTCACCCTTACTCGGCTGCCCCTAATACACCGTCAGTGGCTCACCGGTTCCCGATCTTCGCCTCCTCGCTCGGTGGCTCCCTCTTTCGTAGCACCGGCAGCTCCGGCGTCAAGGACGCTCGCCGATGCTCGCGGCGGCCTGGATTGGTGTCGATGGATTCAGCCTCAGCCAATGCGGACGTTCTCTCTGTGGTCCGGCAGGCTAGGACGACGTTTCTTAGTTCACCGGAAGCCTGGACACGCGACGGCGCCGTCCGATTAGATATCCGGCGCCGAAGATGGCGCCGGAGCCGACGACCGCTACCCCGACCCAGCCCCAACCGGTACCGGCTTCCCTTACCGTCTTTGGCAATATGGGTGTCGGCTCCACCGTGAAGAAATCCCAGGTGTAGTGGTGGCCACTCTCCGACCCGTTGTAGATCACCACCAGGTAGCGACCCAGTGGCGCATCCGGGACCGTGAACGATAGCGGTGCACGGGGTCTCTCCTCTGCCAGCACCACCACCGGCTCGTCGTAGTGGTACATGGGCTTAGCCCGCGCGCACGCGATGTCACATTCTTTCGAGCTTCCGGGCACGCCCAGCGCCAGCATGTTTGGACGCGGGTTCCACACCGCCAAGACGCCTTCGGGCGCGACCTGTACCAGGGTCCCTGGGGGACCGGCGCTGGGTTCGAGGCAGTTGAGACATGGCCCATGCGCGGACGCCGGACCGGCGGGCACCAAAAGAGCGGCGATGGTCGCCAAGATCAGAGTAGCCAAGCTGCCGAGCAGCTTCGCGGCGACAGTCGTGTTCATATGGAGTGAGACGCTCGTGAGGTCCCGAGGGTTTTGTCCCACAGCCTCGGATCGGCGATGCCCCCTGACAAACCAGGTTCATAAGACGTGCTTGCCCGTGCGGCAGACGTTCTTGTACTCCGGCACGTTAGGGCGGTCGGGTCCCCTGGCGAGGTTCGAGGACGATCACGGGCGTCTCGGTCGACCGCCGGCCGGCATAGCCGTCGAGCTGCGGCTCGACCGCGGCCCATCGCTGCCACAGTCGATCCCGCTCCTCCCCCGTGACTGGGAACGCTCGCACCGTGCGCGCATGCTGGCCTGCCAGGCGAACGACGGCATCCGGGTGCGCCTCGAGATTGAGCCACCACGAGGGATGGCCCTCGTCCCAGCCGTTCATGGCGAGCAAGACGAGATTCGGGCCGTCCTCGAGGTAGCCGATGATGACGCTGCGTTCTTGCCCGGTCTTCCGCCCGACGGTCGTGAGGCGCAGTGCGCCCCAACCGCGCTTGTTCGACGTCGTCCACAGGAAGCGGCCGCTGCTGAGCCTGTAGAGCGCTCGATGAACGCGCCAAGCCACGTGCACGAACCACCGGGGCGGGAGTTTCGGCGGTCGGGTTGCCTCGGTGCCCATGACTGATTCCTCCTGAGAAGGGCGGCTTCGTTAGTTGTCGGGGTTCTCGCGTGTTTACGACGTCCCGTATCGGTCCATACCTAGCCTCTCACGGCCCGG
>WHTI01000172.1 GCA_009377815.1 Actinomycetota bacterium | reverse complement strand
GAGAAGGTCGCCCGCATGCTCGAGAAGTTCGGGTTCGCCCCGAAGTTCGGGGCCGACGAGATCCAGGCCAACTGTTCGCTGGCGGTGGGGTCGTTCGACGCCACCCCGGTCGAGATGGCGCGCGGCTATGCCGGCTTCGCCGCCGGGGGACGTCTTCCCGATGTCGTTCCGGTCGCCTACGTGACCGATGAAGAGGGCCACTGCCTCGTGTCGTGGATCCCGCAGAAGTTCGACTGCGATGAGGAGATCAACACCCAGGGTGAGCAGGTCGTCGAGCAGAACTCGGTCTACGTCCTCGACACCGCCCTGCAGAGCGTCGTCAGTGGGGGCACCGCCACCAGAGCGGCGATCCCCGGGTGGGAGGTGGCCGGCAAGACCGGTACCGCGCAGTACAACCGGGCGGCATGGTTCTCCGGCTACACCACCCAGCTCGCGACGGTCGTGTGGATGGGTTATCCGCTCGAGGAACGTCCCGGTGGCGGCGCCGCGGTGCAACCTCAGATGGGCTATTGCTCCGATACGTTCCTCTGTCGGCCGGTGCAGGGCATCAATGTGACCGGTGGTTCGCTCCCCGCGCAGATCTGGCATGACTACATGCTCAGCGCCCTCGCAGGGATGACGCCGAAGCCGTTCCCGGACCCGTCGCACTTCCCCGATGAGATCCTCAACCCGACCCCCACGGCCGCGCCCTCGCCGACGAAGACGAAGAAGCCGCCGCCGGTCAAGCCGACCCCGGAGCCGACCCCTGAGCCGACGCCGACACCGGAGCCGACGCCGACGCCGACCCCGGAGCCGACGCCGACGGTGACTCCGCCGGTCCCGGCCCGGAACGAGGAGTTCGTGTACCGCGCCGAGAGCGCGCCCGACGACACCAAGTCGTCAGGAGAGGATCCATAGGCGTTTGGCGTCGACTCCGGAACGCCGGAGGTTCTCCGCCGCAGCGATAGTGGTTGCGGTCTGCGCCGCGTTCCTCCTCGGAGGTTGGTTCCTCAAGGCTCAGTGTCTCGATCCATGGAGCGACTCCCACCAGTACGAATCGCTCTGCTACAACGACATCCAGGCCCTCTATCAGGCGCGCGGCATCCAGGAGAGGACGTTTCCTTACATCCACGGGAGCTTCGATAGCGCGACCAACGAGTTGGTCGATGGCGCGATCGAGTACCCGGTCCTCACGGGCTTGTTCATGTACGCCGCGGGGGCCGGGGCGAACGACGCGAACGGCTATCTCGTGTTGACCGCTCTGCTCCTGGCCCCCTTCGGTCTCCTGATCGCCTATCTGCTCGGGAAGCTCGAGGGCCTGCGCGCGCTGATGTGGGCCGCCTCGCCCGCGCTGGTCCTGTACTCGTTCCATAACTGGGACCTGCTGGTGGTCGCCGCGGTGGTCGTCGGTTTCTATGCGTACCGCCGCGACCAACCTCTGATAGCTGCCACGCTCTTCGGCATCGGCGCCGCCTTCAAGATGTACCCCGCGTTCTTCGTGCTCGCGCTGGTCGTGGCCTCGCTGGCGCGCCGTGATGTGAAGGAGGCACTCGTCCGTGCCGGGGTCGGGGGAGGCGTCTTCGCGCTGATCAACCTCCCTTTCATCATCGCCAACCGGGATGGCTGGTGGGCGACCTACGGGTTCCACCGCGTGCGCGGTCCCAACTACGACAACATCTGGACCCTGCTTCCGGATATGACCCCCGACGATCTAAACCTCGTTACCGGCCTCCTGACCCTGATCGGGTTCGCAGTCGCCCTGGGGATCGGAGTGATGCGCGCCCGCCGCGAGGGGATCTTCCCGACGGTCCCGATCTGCGCTGCGCTGCTGGCGGCGTTCATGCTGTTCTCCAAGGTCCATTCGCCGCAGTACACCCTGTGGTTGCTGCCGTTCTTCGTCCTCGTGCGGGTCAACCTCCTGTGGTGGATTGCCTACGCGGCCGCCGACCTCCTCGTCTACGTGGGCGTGTTCCGGTTCTTCTTCGACCTCACCCAGGAGACCGGCGGAACGCTGGCGGAGGACGCGATGGAGCTGGGGATCTGGCTTCGGGCCGCCCTCCTGCTGGCTCTGTTCGTCGTGTTCCTGAGATCCTCGGCGACCCCGTCCGACCGTCTCGTGTCACACCCCTTTCCTACGGTTGAGCCCGTCGGAGAAGCGGCGGAGCTCACTGCCACGGAGCGCTAGCGAAGGGAGGTGTTAACATCTGCGTCCCGTGGCCATCGGCTGCGGTGTTTCCCCTGCTCGTCTGCGGTCCTCATCGCGGGCGGGCCTCGGAACCGAGATTCGGTTCGAGTCCAGAGGAGGAGGTAGCTGATGAGGGATTACGAGGCGATGGTCATCGTGGATGCCGCACTCGAAGAGGGCGACATCCAGAAGGCCGTCGATCGCTTCTCGGGCGTCATCACCGACGCCGGGGGCAAGGTGACGAAGGTAGACCGGTGGGGCGTGCGCAGATTCGCGTACGAGATCAACCACATGAAAGAGGGCTACTACTTCGTCGCACAATTCTCCGCTGAGCCAGAGACGGTCTCGCAACTCGATCGCCTCTTCCTCATCTCCGACGAGTTCGTACGCGGCAAGGTCACTCTGCCCGTGCCCGCGACCAAGTGATCCTCGAGAGGAGATAGAAAATGGCATCGGATAACAACATCACGCTCGTAGGCAACATCACCGACGACCCCGAACTCCGCTTCACCCCTTCGGGTGCTGCGGTCGCGAACTTCACGGTCGCGGTCAACCGTCGCATCAACAAGGACGGACAGTGGGAGGACAAGCTCGACGGTTTCTTCCGCTGCAACTGCTGGCGCGACATGGCCGAGAACGTCGCCGAGTCCCTCTCCAAGGGGGCCCGTGTCGTCGTCGTCGGCCGGCTGCAGCAGCGTCAGTGGGAGGACCAGGATGGCAACAAGCGTTCGTCCTTCGAGATCCAGGTCGACGAGGTCGGTCCGTCACTCCGCTGGGCGACCGCGACGGTGCAGAAGTCGTCGCGTTCCGGCGGTGGCGCCGGTGGAGCCGGCGGCGGTAACGCAGGTGGCGGTGACTGGGGGGGCCAGGCCCCCGCAGCCGCGGCTCCGCCACCCGACGAGGGAGGTTTCTAGATGGCACGCGATCGCGATAGAGATTCGCGAGATCGGCGCGACAAGAAGGGCGGCGCCGACAAGAAGGGCTTCAAGAAGGGCAAAAAGAAGTATTGCCAGTTCTGTGCCGACAAGTCGACGCTGATCGACTACAAGGACGTTGCGATGCTGCGCAAGTTCGTCAGCGACCGCGGCAAGATCCGCGCCCGCCGCGTCACCGGCAACTGTGTCCAGCACCAGCACCGTGTCGCGACCGCGGTCAAGAACGCGCGTGAGATGGCATTGCTCCCCTACTCCTCGACGGCTCGGTAAGGAGGACCCATGAAGATCATCCTTGCCGACGACATCGAGACCCTCGGGCACAAGGGAGACGTCGTAGTCGTTTCCGACGGTTACGCCCGCAACTTCCTGATCCCCAAGGGCATGGCGCTGACCGCATCGAAGGGAGCGCTCAAGCAGGCCGAGATGATGCAGAAGGCGCGCGGCGAGCGCATGGAGAAGGAGAAGGACGAGGCGGCGGCCAAGGTTGCCGTGCTCGCCGCCAATCCGGTCTACATCTCCGCCCGGGCCGGTGAGGAGGGCCGGCTGTTCGGCTCCGTCACCAAGACCGACGTTGCCCGCGGCATCGAGGACCAGCTCGGGGAGGTCGTCGACCACAAGATGATCCTCCTCGACGACCCGATCCGCAGCCTCGGCACCCATTCGGTCGAGATCAAGCTCCACGAGCAGGTGAATGCGCTGGTGACCGTCGAGGTCATCTCGCACGACGAGGAGTAATCCACAGGTGAGTCCACAGGCTGACGCTCTTGTAGTCCACAGGCGCCAGCACATAGCTTCGAAGTGGCCCGGCGAACCGGGCCACTTGCTTGGACGGGGGTCGATCCTTACCTTCGCGCGCCTCTTCCTCGGCGTAATCCGTCGCACCCCGCGGCTAGGGTGCGAACATATGTTCCTTAAGACGCCTCGGAAGAGGCCCTAGGCAGGGGGAGAAGTGGCGCAGCGGGCACCGCTCGAAGCCGTACGGCCCAATCGGATACCGCCTCACAACCTGGACGCCGAGCAGTCGGTCCTGGGGGCGATGCTCGAGTCCCGTGACGCGATCCTGAACGTGGTCGAGATCCTCGATGCCAAGGCGTTCTACAAGCCGGCCCACGGGATGATCTTCGAGACGATCGTCGAGTGCGTCTCCCGGGGCGAGCCCGCCGACCCTGTGACCGTGGCCGACGAGCTCTCCCGCAAGGGTGCCCTCGAGCAGATCGGCGGCAAGCCCTACATCCTCGGTTTGTTGGAGGCCTATCCCACCGCCTCGTCCGCGTCCCGCTACGCGCACATCGTCGAGGAGCACGCCCTCCTCCGTCGCCTGATCGAGGCCGGCAACCGGGTCCAGGAGATCGGTTTCGAGATGCCCGAGGACGTCGACGAAGCGGTCGACGAGGCTGAGAGCGTTATCTATCAGGTCGCCGACCGCCGCCTCCGCGACGACATGCAGCCGATCCGTCCGTTGCTGACGAAGACGATGGAGGACCTCGAGGCGCTCGCCGAGCTGGGTGAAGACGTCACCGGGCTGGCGTCCGGTTTCGGCGACCTCGACCACCTCACGCTCGGATTCCAGCCCTCATCGCTGGTGATCATCGCGGCGAGACCGGCGATGGGGAAATGCGTTTGCTCGTCTTGCTTCGTCACGGATCCGGGAACGGGCGACCGCATCACCATCAAGGAGTTCGTCCAGCGGAAGCGTCCGGCGATCCACGCGATGAGGACGGATGGGGACGTGGAGCCGTCTGAAGTATCGGACTGGATTCCCAACGGGGAACGTGAGTGCTTCAGGCTTACGACCCGAACGGGGCGTTCGATCGAAGCGACGTCGAATCACCCCTTCCTGATGGCGACCGGGTGGGCACCGCTCGATTACCTGCAGGTGGGCGACCGGATCGCCATCCCACGGCGAGTGGAAGCCTTCGGCTCTGGAGACGGATGGACCCGCGCGAAAGCTCGTTTACTTGCCTATTTCATCGCCGAGGGAGCGCTGACGTTTGGCAGCCCCGAGTTCACAAACTTCGACGAGAAGATCATCAGCGATTTCAGAGACTGCTTGGACTCCGATTTCCCAGAGTGCACAACACGACCTCACCAGTTTGCTATTCGAGTGCGTGCCCGGAACATCGGGAAGGGCGCTAACACAGTGACGTCGTGGTTGCGTGAGCTCGGGCTGATGGGCAAGAAGGCAGAGCACAAGTTCTTCCCCGACTCCGTGTGGCGGATGGACCGGGAGCAG
>WHTI01000212.1 GCA_009377815.1 Actinomycetota bacterium | reverse complement strand
CGTTTGAGGACTGTCTTCGCTGACGCGTAACCGCCTGGATGGACCCGAAGTGGAACGCGAGACGGCCATCCTGGTTGGCGCTGCCATCGGCACCAGTGGACTCGAGGACGCCGAGTTTTCCCTCGACGAGCTCGAGGCCCTGGCCGACACGGCGGGGGCCGACACCGCGGATCGGATGGTTCAGCGTATCGACCGACCGCATCCCGCTACCTATCTCGGCAAGGGCAAGGCGCGCGAGGTGGTCGAGACGGCGGCGGTGCTCGAGGCCGACATGGTCATCTTCGATGACGAACTGACCCCGGCGCAGGGCCGGAACCTCGAAGAGATCGCGGGCGTCAACCCGCTCGCCGACAAGCAGCTGAAGATCATCGATCGCACCGGCCTGATCCTCGACATCTTCGCCCAGCACGCACGCTCCGCCGAGGGGAAGTTGCAGGTCGAGCTGGCACAGCTCAACTACCGGCTTCCGCGTCTTCGAGGCTGGGGTGACGTGCTGTCCCGACTCGGTGCCGGAATCGGAACGAGGGGGCCGGGAGAGTCCGCGCTGGAAGCGGAGCGCAGATCGATCCTCCGGCGCATCGAGCGCGTCAAGCGCGACCTGCTCGATCTCGAGCGCACGCGCCGGATCAAACGACAGCAGCGGCAGCGGACGGGGGTTCCCGTGATCGCGCTCGTCGGCTACACGAATGCCGGCAAGTCGACGCTCCTCAAACATCTGACCGACGCGGGGGTACTCATCCAGGACCAACTGTTCTCGACGCTCGATCCGACTACCCGGAAGCTCAGCCTCCCTCACGATCGCACGGTGCTCCTCACCGACACCGTGGGATTCGTGCAGAAACTCCCTCACCAACTGGTCGAAGCGTTCCGCTCGACCCTGGAGGAGGTGAAGGAGGCCAACCTTCTCCTGCATGTGGTCGATGCCAACCGGGACATCGAACGCCAGATCGCTGCCGTGCAACAGGTTCTGACCGAGATCGGGGCCCTGGACATCCCCGCGGTCATCGCGCTCAACAAATCGGACCTTCTGTCCGATGAGGACATGGAGAGGCTGCAGGGGCGGCACAGAGACGCCGTGCTGATCTCCGCCCACAAGGGCTACGGGATCGAAGGATTGCTGGGACGTCTCGACGCCGAACTGTCGCGTCTCAAGGTTGAAGTCACGCTTGACATCCCCTTCGACAGGGGCGATCTCGTTGCGAGGGTCCACGATGAGGGCGAAGTACTCAAGGAGTCCTATAGTGAGCGCGGCACGCATCTCGTTGCGCGCGTTCGACGTGAGTCCCTCACCGACCTGGGAGACTTCATGGCGGCGCCCGTCGAGTAACGAGGGGCGCAATCAAGTTCGTCATGAGGGGATCGGATGAGTTATCAACTCCGCCGAGCGGCCATCAGGCTTTCCGTAGTTCTGGTCACCCTCGCGACCGTCCTCGTCCCCGCGATCGTCGCTCCAGCAAGCACGATCAGCATCCCGCGGACGTTGACGGGCAAGGTGTCCACCGACGGGGATCGTTCCGTTACCTTCCGTTTCACTCCGACGCACGTCGCCTTCTCGTGGACGGGTAGGGAGGGGACCGGCGTCGAGTTCTCGCTCGACGGGACCGAATGGACCGAGGCAACCGAAGCTCACGATCTCGAGGATGGCTCGCGTCACTACAGCGGGATCTTCACGGTAGCGCGGCCCGACGGACTTCGTTGGCGGCCTATCGGACGAGGCGTCTCCGATGTCACCGTCGACTACCTCAATACCGTGGACGGCCCCAAGATCACGAAGGTCGTGCCGGCGACCGCGACCGCGTCCGCCTCGACGCCCGCGATCGTGTCGCGGGCAGAATGGCTGGCCGACGAGAGCATAAAGAAGACGAGCGGGGGCTGTAAGCGGGATTTCAGCCCCTTGCAGCAGATCTTCGTCCACCACACCGCCGGCTCTAACTACGACTATGACCCCGAGGCGACGATGCGGGCGATCTACGCCTACCACGTGAAGTTGCGCGGGTACTGCGACATCGCGTACAACTTCGTGATCGGCTGGGATGGTCGCGTCTACGAGGGACGCTGGGCCCGGAACTACGGTCCGTGGGAGGTGCCCTCCTCCGAGAACCCGAAGGGCGAGGTGGTCGTCGCGGCGCACACCAAGGACTTCAACACCGGGAGCGTGGGCGTAGCCCTGATGGGCAACTTCGTCAACGTCGGCGCCCCCAAGGTGATGAAGGATGCGCTCGTCGGTCTCCTCGCCTGGGAGGTCGATCGCCACGATCTCGATCCCACCTCCAAGCACTCCTACGTGAACCCCGCGACCGGGAAGAAGAAGTGGCTGCCGGTTGTCGCCGGGCATCGCGACGCGGGGCAGACCGCGTGCCCCGGCGGCAAGGTCTACGACAAGCTCCCGCGCTTCCGCAAGAGGATCGCGGCGCTGGCGGCCCCCGGTAAAGACGTCCCCAAGGTTGTCCTGGGCGCGTCGGATAAGGACATCACCAAGGGAGAGGCCACGACCCTCACGGCTCAGCTGACGGACTCCGCGGGAACCGCGATGGTGTCACAACCCCTCACCATCTGGGTGAAGCGGAGCAACGGATGGGCGGTCAAGGCCACCGGGACGACCGACGGCTATGGGCAGATCCATCTCGACGTCGCACCGAGGAAGAACACGAAGTTCCGCGCGGTGTACGACGGCTCCGAGTTCAGTTGGGGAGCGCAGAGCTCGAACCTTAAGGTGAGGGTGGCGGAAGCCTCTCCCTAGCAGGCCTCGCCATCGCGCAGTGGTCCCTCGATGCCGACGAGGACCTTACGCAGCAGATCGTTGAGGGTGTGGAGCTCGTCGGGCCCGAGCACGCTCATCATCCCTACCTCTCGCTCGGCCATGACCGCCATCGCGTCGTCCAGCACCGTGCGTCCGTGCTCGGTGATGCGCACGAGAACCCCGCGGCGGTCGGCCGGGTCGGGGGTCCGCTCGATCAGCCTGGCGTCTTCAAGGGAATCCAGTCGGTTGGTCATCGCCCCCGACGACATCACCAGCATCTCGCCCAGGCGGCTGGGGGAGAGCTGGTAGGGGGCTCCGGAGGTGACGAGCCGGATCAGGACCTTGTAAGCGCCCTTGTTGAGACCGATCTCCGACAGCTTCTCGGACATGTTCTGTTCGAGGTGACGGTGGACCTTGGACACCCGGCTCACCGCGGCCTCGACCTCAGGGTCGAGGAACGGCCATGTCTTGACGGCGGCCTCGATGTGGGCGTCCATCCGGTCTCGCATGCCACGATGTTACTTCAGATGGAGTTACTTGACTAGCAGGTAAAAACGAAGTATCTTCTTTTCAAGTTACTTCGCCGGGGACGACCCGGCAGCGTGAGGAGAGGAAGTGGTGCTGTGATGTATCCCGGCAGTGAATTGGCGGATGCCAAAAGGCGTGACCTCGAGGCTCGTGCGGCATCCTCGAGAGCGGCCGCAGCCGTGGAGCGCCCTTCCTCCGGAGGAGGCCCGACCGCGGCGCTGGCCGCCGGCCTTCGATGGGCGGCGGATGTGATCGACCGCCCCGCACGCTCGACCGCCGCCGGATGCTGAGAAGTAGGGCCCCCTAGAGGGTTCTGAAAACCGCTACGACCTTCCCGAGGATCTCGGTCCCGGGAGGAGCTTCGAAGGGCTCGAGGCGCTCGTTGGCCGGTTCCAGGATGATCGCGGACCCCCGATGCCGGATCGTCTTGACCGT
>WHTI01000203.1 GCA_009377815.1 Actinomycetota bacterium | reverse complement strand
TGAATGGGGCACTTTTGGCGGCTCCTCGCCAATGCTCCTCGGCCCCTGGGATTTGCGCGGCCCCGGCGTAACGTTTGAGACGGGTACTCGTCCCTCCGCCGTGGGCAGTATAGGCTCGACCAGCCTTGGCTTCATCAGGGTCCCGGCTGCTGCGACGCTAACAGTACCCAACGGCCCCAATCTTGTAGCCGGGCGTACCTCGTTCTTTACAGCCGATTCAGACTCTTATATCTATGGCCCCAGCACGTCGGGCGGAGCAGCGCCCTTTAACGCCTTAGGAAACCTCATCTATCAGACACGTAGTTCTGCTGCCCGCTCTCATTACTTCGTTGCTGGTACGACACCCGCAGTCGAGCTCCGCATCGGAAGCGGAATTGTCGAAGTACAGACTAGATTTGTTGCCCTTGCTGGTGATGCGGAGCTCGTCGCAGGGACTCTAGACGTTCAGGATGGTGGGGCTGTTACGCAGCTGACAAATAAATCGACTGGCGTAACCCTTAACACACATTCTGGGCAAATCACAATGAACGCTGCGGAGTTGGCAGCAGCGGCAGAAGCTACCTTCACGGTTACGAACTCGACAATCGCGGCGACAGATGTGGTGATCGTAAACCACGCGTCCGCCGGTACAGGCGGCGCTTATGCCGTAGGGATAACTGCTGTGGCCGCAGGTTCATTCGACATTACCGTGACCAATCTTTCGGCGGGAGCGCTGTCCGAGGCCATCGTTATCAACTTTGTGGTTATCCATGGGGCAGCAAGCTAACGATGGGATTAACTGAATGGGTGGCTTCAGTCTTGGCTTTGATTTCGGCTTCGAAAGGGTCTCTGAAATAGCTAGCATAGGCGAAGAGATACTACGAGCGGTAATCCGCAATGGCGGGATCGGCTTCTACATCCCTAATGCAGAGGTCGATACCTTAGCTGCTGGCGCGCTTACCAGCGTGCTTCAGCTGCGCAATAGCAGCTACAGCCCAGACGAGTTCCGTAGCTGGTACGTCTACTGGCCGGGCAACCCTACGGGGCTGGCCGACTACGTGCGCGTAGGAGAGGGCCTGGCGGTAGATACGGGCGTGTTGACCCTGGACGCGAACCTCACTGACCCGACGATTGGCGATTCTGATGTCTACCTCCTGAAGCCCTCCGTCCATCCCTCATGGTTCCTGGAGGCGCTGAATGGCGCCATGCGGATGTGCTACTTCCCGAACCTTGAGCCCTTGACGAGCAAGCCGGCCGGGACGGTCGTAGCGGATGCAGGCTTCCAGAAGACGGCGCTCACGGCCTACGTCGAATCAGACGTGGATGGCGGGCCGGCCACGACCTTTAGCAAGGTTTCATTGGCCAACTCTGAGAACACCTTCCGGGGCATTGCTTCCGGCCGGGTCTTGAACGCAGCCGCAGGCGGTTACATCCGTCAGCGCTTCAACGTGACCGAGCAGGAGCAGGTGATCATCCATGCCCTCTCGCGCCTCGACGTAGGCGACAACGCCGAGCTCGTGCTGCGCGACGTGAGCAACGGCGCCTTTATCGGTACCACTGTCGAACACGACCAGGAAGCCTGGCAGTGGATGAGGCGTACCGAATCGATACCGGCCGGCTGCAAGGTGCTGGAGGTAAGGCTTCAGGGCGAGGGCGCCACGGACGATGTTTATTGGAACGCGCTCTGCGTCTTGTTTCCTTCCCACAGCCGAGTCATTCTCGACACGACCTGGGACCTGAGGTTCGAGAAACCGACCCTGGCTTACATGCGCATGGGCGGCCAGAGTCCTGGGAATAATGTCTGGGCGGGCGCTGGCGGCATGGTGGCGCAGATACCGGCTTCTGACTACGACTTCGACGACGAAGCGCCGTCCGTCCACCCCACCGCGATCCAATTCCATAATGGCTCTCAGCGGAACTGGTTTCAGTACCCGGTGTATATCCAGGGACGGCGCGCCTACTCAGACCTCACCACGTTCACGCTGGCGCTATCAGAGTCAACGGCCTGTGACCTCGACCTACTCGACGCCCAAACGCGGGTGAACCTGTTCTCTGATCGCCGGGTAGCCAGCAGGTTCCCTGATTCTGATGCGCGGCTGGCGGAAGCAGAACGCGACCTCAGCCGCGCCAACGCCCAATTCAGACTGCAGGGACCAGCCGACGCTAGGCAGGTCTTCAGCTACAGGTCTATCTAGACATGCCTTTGTGGTTACCGCCAGGCCCGACCTTCGAGCAGCGGCGTGCTGCTGGCGATGCGCCGATACGCTCAGAGCCCGGTATCGTCAGCTTGACGCAGATCCCGTCGCGCCGAGAACTTCTCAGCCATGGCGTCGAGTCCTGGAGCCTGATTGCCGTGCGACTGCTGGAAGCAGGTCAGCGCATCAATACGGTTATCGGTCAGGCTGCGGTCGTGAGCGTGCAGGAAGCCGACTCGTCTGGCCGGGTGCGGACGCGCCAGGTTGAGACGCTAGACGTAGGCGCTGGCGCCCGCTCGCGGTTCGTTGTGGGCCTGCCAGGTGGCCAGCAGCAGAGCACGGCGTCTGCAGCCGTGACGGAACAGGAGAGCCTCTCTCAGTCGCAGGCACAGACTGGTGACGGACCGCAGGTAGAGAGCCGCCAGATCGAGCAGCCGTCGTCGTCCAGTGCGCCGTCGAGCCCTAACGTTGTAGGTAGCGGCTTCTCGATTAACGGGCAGTCATTGTCGGTGTGGGTTCAGAGCCAGCAGAACCGGCCGGAGCCTGTATTCCAGCCGTCACCCAGCTTTCAGGCGCCGTCGCAGCAGCCTTCTCAGCAAGCGCCAAGCTTCACACCGATCTATCAACCGCCGCCACCGACCTTCGCACCGTCGTCGCCGACACCAAGCCAGCCGTCTATTTCGCCGCCGTCCTTTTCCGGTAGCGGTGGTTTGGGGCCTGGGCTTAGTCCTGAGAGTGGCTATCCATTTTTGCCAGGAATCGGGTTCGTTGGGTTTGGAGCGATAGGCTGATATGCCGCAACCAGAGAGCACGCTTGTCCACTTCGGTCTTGTTACCGATTCTGATCACCTGCAATTCCGTGCTGAGCGTGTCACGCCTGGCGATGTAGTCCAAGTGCTCGAACGGTTGGGTGCTGGGCCGCAGTTTGACCGCCTCTCCCGCGAAGGCCCCGTCACCTTCCTGCAAGCCGACTACTCCGGCGGCCTCATGACACGGCCCGGTATTTACCCCGTAGACGGCGTCGAGAACAACCGCCCTGTGGGGACGATGTTCAGCTTCAATCAAGGTCTACAGACACGTAGACCTGGCCTCTGCATTCTGCCGGAAGCGGTGACGAATCAGGCCTCGATTACCAGCGATGAGGCTATCTCGGCCTTTGTTGCCGCCAACAAGCGCCAGCATCAAGTTGTGACCGCTGTGGGCTCGTCTACAGGCCTGATCAAGTACGTGGGCATGGGGACGAAGCTCTACCGCGTAGACCGTACTACAGGCGCCTGGAGCGTGGCACACACGTTCACGGGCACGATCACGGCTATGGCAGAGCTGGTAGTAAACGGGGATCGTGTTCTAGTTGTGGCGCGAGACGACAATGTGCACTACACAACCGATCCGACAGCAACGCCAACGATTACCTTCACAGAGCTTGTGGGGCTCACTGCTGGCGACCGTGTGGACTGGATGCGCTACCTCCCAACCCTCGGTCCTGGCACCAACGTCCTGAGTGGCCAGATCGGTGGCACAACTAACGGTATCTGGTACGTGAAAGGCTCAGAAGCCGCACCCTGGACGGTGGGTGTTGTAGTCAATGCTCAGGATGCGGACATAGACAATCCTGACACGCCCTTAACGACCACCGGCGCTATCTCACCCCTCGCGACAGCCGCCGCAGACTTCTTCAGTGGCCGCATTAGTTCAAGTACTGGATCCCGGTTGCTTTGGGGCAGCCTTGGCAATATAACCGGTACTGGAACTACCGTTGGGTCCATGGTTACCGCATCTGTCGAAACAACTAATGCTATCGGCGATCAAACGGGTCTTGCCTATGGCCTA
>WHTI01000052.1 GCA_009377815.1 Actinomycetota bacterium | reverse complement strand
TGGGCAGCCAGCTTGATGGCCTGGCGCCTCTTCTCCGGCGTGATCCTGCGCCACTGTCTAGGCACCTCCACGCTCCTTTCGTCGAGGGTCTTGAACCTCTCTCACTCGACGAGGTGTTGCATGGATCCTTTGAATCCGCCCGGCTATAGGACGACTCACGTGGATAAGAACGGCTTACGGCGGGCAGGCGGAGATGATCAGGATGCCCGGTCCGGAGCCGGTCCCTCCGCATCGGGTCCGCTCCCGGTGCCAGGCTCCGTCGAAGAACTCGAAGACGGACGCCCTCAGCGGAGGGGGAGAGGTGTGGTGCACCCCGTTGAGACCTTCAACCTCCTTGACGCCCGAGGACGAGACGACGAACCGCCAGCGAACCGCCTGGAATGAGTCGGTGCCCGGAAGCGGTGGGATGACCGTGATGAAGCGGGGGAGCTCGAACTCCGGTGCATCGGAAGGCGAGACGATCGTGAACTCGACCACCGCGAAGCCCGGATACTCGGTCACCGACGCGGAGCAGCGGGCGCGCATCGACGGAACCTTCTTGGCCCCCGGGATGTTGATGACCCCGCGCCGTTCGCTCCCGTCCAGGCCGGGCGGGCACTTCTTGAGGAGCCCATGCGTCCGTTTCAAGGCGCTCCGGATGGGATCCTGAGGAGCCTCACCCTCGACCGAGACGTCCAATCGCAACGAGGGCAACGGGTCGCGGAACAGTGGACAGGTGGGGAGGACGACCACGTACGACGGCCATTCCACCCGCACGATCGACCTGGCGAGCGGCGTGAGAGTTTCGCCCGCCTCTAGGACCTCATCCATGATGGGGGGCCCGAGGAACCCCGCTTCGGATTCGGCGCTGTCGAAGACCGTTACGCCGGAGGGGTCGAGGATCTTCATGCCCGACACGCCTCCCGGGACCGTCTGCGTGCGATCGCTGAGGTTGGCTATCGTGATCTTCAGCGGCACCTTGTCACCGACGGCTATCGACGATGAAGCCAGACGGGCCGTACAGACCAGCGTTCCGTCGGAGGTCGTCCGTGACACGACACCGCTCTCATCCACAACGGGATCGGGTTCGCCGTCGGGCCTGAGTAGGCCGAAGACGATGAGTCCAACGCCTAGGAGGGCGGCGAGGCCCAAGGAGAGGCCCAGAACGACCGGACCCCGCCATCGCGGGGCAGGGCTAGTCATTGAGGAAACGTACGCCACAGAGAGGAACCCCGTCCGAAACTGGACGGGGTCCTCTTGGGTCTGCTCCCTACTTCCTTCGGTGCGTCTTGATCTTGATCGGTTGGGACCTGCCGCGGCGGTAGTCGGCGGCTTGCTTCGGCCAGACCGCTCGGAAGGAGGCTTTCTTGAACTTGGCTTTCTTCTTGAACTTCACCTTGCAGTTGTCGTTGAGGGATTTGGTGGCGACTCGATGCCACTTGCCCTTCTTCTTCTTGAGCAACCTGATGTTGGTGCCGCCGAGAGCGGCTCCGTCGGTTGCGCACGCGGCAAGCGATGCCTTCAGTCTGATCATCGTCCCCCGTACCGGGGTCCGATCGGAGACCTTGAGCTTCACCTTGGGCCGCTTGAGCCCGCCGGTGCCCCCTCCCGTCGGCGCACACGACGCGGTGCCGTGGGCGAGATCGGCTGCGGTCGGGGAATCGTGGGGAGCGGGCGCCTCCAAGCCCGAGTCTCCGGCGGAGGTCGGCGTCGCTCCTTCACTGAGGCGCGACGCATCTGGTGTCCCGCCCGAGCTCGTTTCCAGGACGGTCACGGTGTCGACCGCGACCCCCTCGTGTAGGGGAGACGAGAAGATCTCATCGGATACGAAACGGAACCTGATCTTCAGCGAACCCGCAGGAGCGCTGAACGTCGCTCGCTTCTCCTGCCATTCGGCCGAATCCTCGCCCGGGTACGCGGTCACCGGGAGCCAGGTGGTGCCCCCATCGGTCGAGTAGTCGACGCTCAGGGGATCGAACTCGGTTTCCTGATTCAGTTGCACGGAGAAGTCGACCGCCACGGTGCCTCCCGTGGTGGTCAGATCCGGCGAGATGAGACTCTCGTCCTGGTTGTCTCCGTAGGTGGGTATGTGGAAGGCCATCGGAGAATCGTGCCCCGGTTCGCTGCGGGTCCACTCGGAGTTGAAGGGGCCTGGAAGGGCCGTGTCGCTCTGGGTCGTCCATCCTTCTTCGCTCTCATCGAAGGTGTAGGTCGGCGAGATCGGATCCTCGCCACCTGGGTCTCCCGATGGTTTGGCGAACGCAAAGCCTTCGCCCCCATTCGTGTCGGTATCCGACTTGCCGTTGCAGGTCGTCGACCTCACGATGAACTCGTAGTCCGTGTTGGGGTCGAGGTTCTTGACCCGGACCATGTGATGGGTCGTCTTCACCGGCGACGAGACTTGCGTCCAGCTGCTCGAGTCCATCTCCTTGAACATCACTGCCGAGTCCGACGGTGAGTTCGTCTGCCAGGTGACGACGTAGCCGGTTTCGTCGGCGACCTCCGCGGCGGGTCCGGCTGCAGGGGCAACGGTCACACCGGAGATCGTGGGTGCCGCCGTGTTCGGATCACACGGCATCGCGTCGATCTGGTTGCCATCGGCGTCCTTGGTGAACAAGAGGAGGCGAGGCCGGTACTGAGGACCCCTCGACCGGCGGTTGAATCCGGTCTCGTAGGACATCAACGATTCGCCCTGGTCGCTGAGACCCAAGGCGCGGAACGCGGCGTTGCGTTCACCGTCCGTCGCGGTCTCGAGCGTTGCCTTCAGAGCATCCAGTGCTCCGCACTCGAACGAGAACGTGTACGGCATGCCCCCGCCGAGACGGTCTGCCATCAACGGGGATAGTCGCGCCTCCGCGGCCGGCTCGCGGATCTCCTGGAAGGTATTGCTCTGCCAGTCGGCTTCGACCGCCTCGGGGAGGAGGTCAACGACGTAGCGGGCGTCATCTGTGTAGGTGTTGGTGATGTCGTGATGCGACGTTAGTTGGATCGCGGCACCAGTGATCATCGACGGATCGACCGATTCCGGGAGACGGAACATGAAGGCTCCGAGGTCCTCGTTATCGGCCGCCGGGATCCCCTTACCGATGTAGAGCTGTGTGCCGACGCCGAAGCCGCCGTAGTCGTTGGTCTCGGCGAGCTGCGCGATGTCCGGCGAATCGGCGCCGAACGAGTTGGGTGTTGTGGTGAAGGGCGGAACCGCCTTCGTGGCGGCGTTCTCCGCCTGGTCGGTTGCCGAGATCGTGGCGATGTAGTCGGCTCCCGGAGTCAGTCCAGTGAGCAGCACTTCATGCTTCCTAGTGAGCATGGGCTTGTTCGCATAGTCGGCACTGGTCTCGACCTCTCCGGCGTTCAGGCCGTTGAAGCCGTCGGGACCGACGTTGTAGGAGTCGATGAACTCGAGCGCGCTACCACCGGAGCCGAATGTGACCTTGCCGGTGGTCGGTTCGCTAGTGTCCCAGCGCACCCAAGCGGTGTCGCCGGTGACCTGATCGACCTCGATGTTCGAGATCGTCGGGGATCCGGACGCATCCGGCTGGAGCCCCGCTCCGAGCGCGGGGGCGCCCGCGCCGCTCAACGCCCCGCTGGCTGCGAGTGCGAAGCCCTGGGGTCCATCGAACAGTGCGTCCGCCGAGACCTCGATCGTGTACTCGCCGGCGGCCGGCTCGGGGAGCCGAACGCGCTCGGTGGTGTTGTTGGCGTCGTAGACCGGTGTCGGCAGTGTCTCCGCGACATCGGCCGTCGGGTCAACCTCGGTATTGAAGTTGTTGCCGGCGTATTCGGTGCCATCGGGAGCGATGACCGTTAGGTCGAGGTTGTTGACGGTCGCCGGACTTCCGGCGGGCAAGGCATTGGGAGCATCGGTGTACGACATCGAGACGTCGAGTGGCTGCCCATCTCCGACATCGATCGTGTAGCTGCGTGTCTCGAGGCCGCCCGGGAATGCGAAGGCTTCCTCGTCGGCGCGGTAGACGTCGTGGTACCAGTTGTTGAGGTCGTCGCCAGGGAAGAACAGGGAGTTGTCGAGATTGACCAGCCCGAAGCCCTGTCCTGCACTCGGCCACTGCCCGTTGGTCTCCGGAACCGTTCCGTCGGCGCCGGTGTAGTAGCCGCGCATCCGGTTGGCTCCGTTGGTCACGACGGCGCGAACGAGTGCTGCCGATGGGTTCGTGCGCCGTGACGGACTCGGGCTTCCTACCCCGAAGCCCTTACCCTCGGCCGGCCCCCATCCGTTGTAGAAGTACTCCCTCACGAGAGTGAGGAGACCGGTCAGCACCGGGCCCGACATCGAGGTTCCCTGCAACGTGTGCTGCTCGGCCGCTCCACCACCTTTGGCGGAGACGACGATCTGGCCGGGGGTCGCGACCGTGACGCCGAAGCGTCCGTCCGCGGTGGGTCCGTGGGAGGAGAAGATCGCGAGCGAGTCGATCGAGACCATGGGCTGACGGCCGTTGGCGGAGGCGGCGGAGGCGAAGACGTTCTTCGCGATAGCGGGCGAGCCGATGCTGGCTGCTCCGGGCCCCGCGTTTCCGGCGGAAGTGACGATCGCCATGTCCTCGTGTTCCCACACGAAGTCATCGGTTCGTACCGCGTCGCCGAGGTCCAGCACCGGGACGGTCAGGCCGTAGGAGTTGTTGTGCGTGCGCGCATCCTCGAGCGGCGTGTAGTTCGCGTAGGCCCCGGCGTCGTAAACCCCGACGCTCGCAGGGTCGCTCGGTCGGTAGGCCTGGCGGAAGAGGTCGTACTGGTCGGCGGGGAGTCCACCGAGGGTTCCCGCCGGGGTCGCGATGCTCTGGAACACGAGCCGCGAGGCGGGGGCCATCCCGTCGGACCTCTGCCACGTCCCGTTGCCAGCGAAGTCGCCGTTGACCGAGCCGGAGACGTGGGTCCCGTGTGCTCCGGCGTCCGGAGGCACCGCGCCGGCACCGCCGAGGTCGAAGTACGCCGCCATCTTGCGGTGGTTGGTGTTGTTGTCCTGCACCTCGTTCATCTGGTCATCCGAGATCCCCGGGACCGTCTGGGTGAAGTCGGCGAGCTTGCAGTTGGTGCTGCCGAAGGCGCAGTCGCGGAAGTAAGCCTGGGCCTTCTGGTTGGGATCGGGGATGTAGTTGATACCGGTGTCGGCGACCGCGGCGGTCTGGCCTGCGCCGGTGAGACGCGATGGAGCCGTGGCCGAGAAGACGTCGCGGACCCCGGTGTCGGTCACCCAGCGAGCGTCCGCATTGAGGGGTACGGCCTCCGCCTTGACGCCGATCCACTCGACGCCTCCGACCCCCGCGATAGCGGGGACCTGGGCGGCGCTCCCCTTGACGAGCAGAACGTGGCTACTGCTCTCCGGCTTTACATCGACGCCGGAGATCGAGTCGATCTCGTTCCGGATCGAACCTGGGTTCGGCTGGGACTGGAACAGGTAGACCTTGTAGGTCTGCGATCCTTCGAGGTCGAGCAGCCCCGGTGTATCCCCGGTCTGGGGGGCGAACTTCCAGCCCGGCTGGAACAGTCCCACCCAGCGGACACTCGACGCCGTGGCGATGCTTGCCGCTTCGAGAGGAGTGGCACGCACGAGGTAGGCGCTGTCGGGGACGTAGCCGTCGACCTTGCCCCCTGCTTGATCGATAGAGGTCACCGCGGCAGATGCTTCCCCCTCTTTGACCTGAACGAGCCAGTAGGTGGGGGCGTTCGGGGATAGCGCGGTGGCATCCAGCGCCGGGATGGCGACGGGGGCCAGTTTCTGCAGCGGATCGAATGCTCCGGCACTCAGCCTGATGAGGTTGTTGCCGCTCTCCCTGAATCCGAGGGGGACCGGAGCTACATCGGCGGTCGGCACGTCGGGTTCGATGCGGTTCGACGAGCCGGCGGCTGAGGCTCGGTTCTTCCCAGAGCCACTCTCCCCCAGTGCGGCGGACGGGGTAAGCAATCCTGCGAGGAGAAGGAGTGCAAGGACTGTTGCCGCGGATCGGACCCTGAATGATCTCATCTTGAGGTGCCCCCATTCGTTCACTTCGATGTGAAGGATCTACAACTCAAAGGTTTGACATCTCCCATGGCCCCCCTGCACGGGGCCCCGCGAGAAAGCCCGGGAGGTCGGGCGGTTCGACTCGGATAGCGTGGGGACATGTCTCCCGAGAACGATCACTCGACGCCACCGGGGCGCGGGCTCGGCACGACTGCGACGCCGGTGTTCACTTCACAGCAGACGATGGAAGCGGACATAGTTCGGGGGATGCTCGACGCCGGTGGGATCGAGGCCGAGACGTGGTCGGTCGGTGTCACCGGTTACGGCAACACGCTTGCGACCTTTCAAGTCATGGTGCGAGCCGAGGATGTCGAGGAAGCCAAGACGCTCATCGACGCTATCGCCGAGGACGTCTCAGGCTGAGAGCAACTCGCTCTTCAACTTGGCTACGTGGCCCTTGGCTCGGACGTTGTACATCGCTTTCTCGAGGCGTCCGTCGGCGCCGATCACGAAGGTCGAGCGGATGATGCCCTCGTACTTCTTGCCGTAGTTGATCTTCTCGCCCCACGCACCGTAGGCCTCCGCCACCCTGTGATCGGTATCGACGAGCAACGGGAAGCTCAGCGAGTACTTCGAGGCGAAGTTCTGGTGCGAATCGGCGTCTTGGGGAGACACGCCGAGCACCTGGTACCCAGCGTCGATGAGTTCGTGCTGCGAGTCACGGAAGTCGCACGCCTGGGTCGTGCAGCCGGGGGTGTCATCCGCCGGGTAGAAGTAGAGGATCGTCCTCTGTCCCTTGAGGTCCGCGAGCTTCCATGTCTTCCCGTCGCCGTCCTGCAGTTCGAAGTCCGGTGCGACATCGTTGCGGTTGAGCTTCTTCATGGTTCTCCTTTGCCTAGAGGAGGTCTTTGCGCAGTCCTTCGACGTGTCCCCTTGAGCTAACACACCGTAAAGCGCTTCTTTGATCCTTCCGGCTTCATCGATCACGAAGGTCGAGCGCTTGATGAGGATCGGCTGATCTTCGAAGAGCTCGATCACGTCGGCCCGAACTCCGTAGTCATCGGCCGCTTTCATGTCCACATCGGCGAGGAGTGGGAACGGAAGCGAGAACTTGTCGGCGAATGCCTGGTGGGATTCGGCGTCTTGCGGACTGACCCCGAGGACCGTGTAGCCGGCGTCGAGGAACTCGGTGTGATGGTCGCGAAAGTCGCACGACTCCCTGGTGCAGCCGGGGGTGTCGTCGATCGGATAGAAGAACAGGACGAGCTTCCGCCCACGGAAGTGTTCCAGTCGCTGCACCTTGCCGTTCTGATCGGGGAGTTCGAACGGAGGGGCCGGCATCCCCGCGGCGAGCTTCATGAGTCCTCCATCGCTTTCTCGAGGATCTGTTCCTGGATCCAGCCCACCCAATGCAGTACCGATAGGGCGACCGCGTCGGGTGAGTCGGGATCGGGTTCTTGGGACATCGTTTCCTCGGTCACCTCGAGTCTTGTGCCGAGGGCGAGGCGCGTGTCGGTCAGGAACGTGAGCCATCGTTCTCGACCTTCTCCCTCCAGGGTCGCGGTCGCCGGACCATCGTCGCCGACATCTGTTTCGACCGCTTCGAGCGCCTCGAGCTTGTAGTCCCTGAGTGTGCTGCCGACGAGTTTGCGATATGCCTCCTCGTCCTTCTGGTCCTCGTGAGCCCTGGGGAACAGACGGTCGGTGACTGCGTCGGCACGGGGGAGATCGGCTTCGAGGAGGAGACGCATCTCCCCACACAGCCTCCTGATGATCTCCGCTTCGTACTCCTCGAGGCGAAGCTCGATCGATCCGTCGTCGGCGCGGTCCAGTTCGGGCATCAGTCGCTCTTCGTCATCGTCGCCCAGAGTCCGTAAGAGTGAAGGCGATAGCAGTCGAGTTCGGCTTTCTCGCGCGAGCCGCTCGAGACGACCGACCGTCCCTCGTTGTGCACCTGCAGCATGAGCTTGGTCGCCTTCTCCCGCGAGTAGCCGAACAACTTCTGGAAGACGTACGTGACGTACGACATCAGGTTGATCGGATCGTTCCAGACGATCACGAGCCAGGGGCGTTCGGCCTCGGTGACTTCGTCATCACGGGTCTCGTCGATGCGTTCGGGGGCGATCGTGGGCTGCATCCCTAGATGTTCCCACTTGACCGCGCGTTCGGAGTAATCGGCTCTCACTTGACCGCGCGTTCCGGCGGAGCAAGCGATTACTTGACCGAGGGTTCGGAGACATCGCGAATTTCTTCGCGGATCTTCCAGAAACACGTAACGACATGCACTTAGCCGAGTCTGGATAGGTGAGGGTCGAGACACGTCCAAGTCACGTCCAGTTCAGGAGAGGGGGGTTCTTCCGCGTTCATGGATACAGGTATCGCCGGGAAGACCGAACCCGATCACGCTCTGGCTCTACGAGCCGGAGACGATCTCGAAGCATTCGGTGAGCTGTATCGCCGATATCAATGTCACATCTTTCGCTTCATTCGATCGCAGACGCCCGACGACGCGACCGCTGAAGACCTCACGGCGCACGTCTTCTTCAAGGCCCTTTCATCGGCGGACACGTTCCGTGCCGATGGCTCCTATCGAGCCTGGTTGTTCCGGATCGCGCACAACACCGTCGTTTCCTACCGCAAGCGGCGAGACCGCAGCCTCGCGGTAGAGGCACCACCCGAGGAGATCGATCCCGATCCATCCCCCGCGTCGCAGGCGATCGCCCAGGAAGCGCGTGGGGTCGTCTGGGAAGCGGTCGCCAAGCTGCCCGAGTCGCAGCGAGAGCTGGTAGCCCTCCGCTACATGGAGGAAATGAGCATGGAAGAGATCGCCGACATCACGCAACGAACCAAAGGGTCCATCCGGATCCAACTTCACCGAGCCCGGATGAACCTCCGGGGTGCATTCGAAGGAAAGGACCTGCTGTGACCGAACGAACCGTCGCTCTGTTCCCCGGCCAGGGGATCCCGGCCAAGGAAGTCCTGAGCGCGCTGCCCGAGAAGCACGCGCTGTTGGACGTCGCGAACGCCGTGGTCGGCCACGACATCAAGCGCAAGGTCGAGGTTGCGTCGCGGCGCGGGAACCAGCCGCTCCCGACTTCCGTTGCTCAGACCGCGATCTTCGCGGCCGGGATGATCGCGTGGAACGATGCCCCCGCACACGAGCGTGCGGTGGACTTCCTCGCGGGGCACAGCCTGGGCGAGTACACCGCGCTGGTCGCGGGCGGTGCGATGACCTTCGAGACCGGGATGGCAGTGGTTGAGGCCCGGGGTCGTGCGATGCAGATCGCGGCGCGAGCCGCGGGCGGTGGCATGGCCGCGCTGCTCGGTTTCTCGCTGGCAGAGGCGGAGAACATCGCCGCTCAGTCGGGTGCAGTCGTGGCCAACGACAACGCGCCGAACCAGGTCGTTATCTCCGGAAGCGAGGAGTCGTTGACCGAGGCCGCTGCCGCAGCTCGTTCGCGCGGGGGCCGAGCGGTGCTCCTCCAGGTTTCGGGTTCGTTCCACAGCCCCTCGATGGACCCGGCCGTCTTCGGACTCCAGAAGGCACTCGACTACGCCGAGGTCGGCATGCCCGAGATCCCCGTGGTGTCCAACGTCACGGCGCGGCCGTACCGGTCGCCGGGCGAGATCCGGAAGCTGCTCACACAGCAGCTCACCGGCAAGGTCCGGTTCCGTGAGTCGGTCAACTGGCTCGCCGATTCGGGTGTCGGGTCGTGCCACGACTTCGGACCCGGTCGTGTCGTAGCAGGTCTGTTCGCACGCACCATCGAGCACAGGGAGGCCGCACGTGCAGGATCTTGATGAAGTCGTAGGGACCTCCGAAACCGTAGCCATCAACGAGCGCGTCGTGGTGGCACCGTCTCCCGGACGCTTCCGTCCCCTTCCGCCCGAGACCTTCACCACCGAGGGCGAGTGGGTAGAGCCGGGCGGCGTGCTGGCTCAGATCGATCTCAACGGGGCGATGATCCCGGTGGCGTCTCCGCACCGAGGATGGGTCATGGGGATGCTCGCGGTGCCCGGGCAGCCGGTTCGTGAAGGCGAAGCGCTGTTCTGGATCTGGGGCGGATGATGGGTTCCCACGTTACCGGTTGGGGGACCTGCCTTCCGGAAGGGGTTCTCGACAACGAGACCCTCGCGGTCAAGGTCGGCGTTACGCCGGAGTGGATCGTCGAGCGCACCGGGATCAGCGAGCGTCGCATCGTCTCGGACAAGGAGACGGTGTCTTCGCTGGCGGCCAAGGCGTCTCTGGATGCGCTTTCGGTGGCCGGGCTTGAGCCGGCAGATATCGACACCGTCATCGTCGCGACGTTCACCGCGGACTACGCGATCCCGGCGGCCGCTCCACTCGTCGCTTCCGCCATCGGGGCCACCGGTGCCGCGGCCTACGACCTCAACGCAGGGTGTGCGGGGTTCCTCTATGCCCTGACGCAAGCGGATGCCTTGGTGACCTCGGGAAGTGCTCGTCGAGTTCTGGTCGTGGGAAGCGACGTCGTTTCACGATACGTCGACTACACCGATGCCCGGAGCTGCATTCTTTTCGGTGACGGAGCCGGTGCGGTCGTCCTCGAAGCATGCGAGGGACCGAGTCGCTTGGGACCGTTCCGGCTTGGATCCGATGGCCGCGATCCGGAACTCCTCTGGGTGCGTCCGGAGACCGACCTCATCGAGATGCAGGGCCGAGAGGTCTACCGCCGAGCGGTCGATGCCATGACGAAGTCGGTGCGCGAGGTCCTGGCGAGTTCCGGGCTGACCGTGGACGACATCGATCTACTCGTCGCCCATCAGGCGAACGCCCGCATCCTTGCGGCCGTCGGTGCGCGGCTCGGGATAGATGACGCCAAGGTCGTGACGAACATCGCTCGGGTCGGCAACACGTCGGCTGCGTCGATACCTCTGGCCCTGGCCGAAGCCGAGCGCGATGGGCGTATCGCCCAAGGCGACGTCGTGATGCTGGCCGCGTTCGGCGCTGGGTTCGCATGGGGAGCCGGAGTCGTTCGGTGGGGCGCTCCGGTGACCGAGTCGGTGGCTCGTTCGGGAGCAGGTGAGGTCCATGTCTGAGGTTGCGATCGTTACTGGGGGGTCGCGAGGGATCGGACGTGCGATCGCCGTCGCTCTCGGCGCCAAGGGGATGTCGGTGGGGATCAACTATCGCTCCGGCGCCGACGAGGCCAAGGAGACCCTGCGCCTGGTGGAGGGGGCCGGAGGCGAGGGGATCTGCGTCGCGGCCGACGTCTCCAGCAAGGAGGACGTCGACCGGATGTTCTCCGAGGTCGAATCCGCGTTCGGTCCCGTCAGCGTGTTGGTGAACAACGCCGGCATCCGGCGCGACGGCCTGGCCCTGTCGATGAAGGATGACGCCTGGGACGAGGTCATCGCGATCAACCTCTTCGGCACGTTCGCTTGCTGCCGCAGAGCACTCAAAGGGATGGTGCGCGCCCGCTACGGGCGCATCGTCAACGTGTCGTCGGTCGCGGGAGTCTCGGGAAGCCCAGGACAGGCGAACTACTCGGCCGCTAAGGCCGGAGTTATCGGCCTGACCAAGACCCTGGCCCGCGAGGTCGCGAGCCGGAACATCACGGTCAACGCCATCGCTCCGGGTGTGGTCGAGACCGAGTTGACTACCTCGCTTCCCGAGAAGCGCTACGAGGAGCTCATCGGAACCGTTCCGGCAGGACGCGCCGGGACGCCCGACGAGGTTGCATCCCTCGCAGCACACCTGTGCGACGCGTCGTCGTCGTACACCACCGGTGCCGTCTTCGTCATCGACGGCGCCCTCACCGCATAGCAGCAAGAAAGTCCGTGCATCACTAGAGAGGAGATCGACAATGAGCGACAAGAACACCGAGATCTACGAAGTCATCAAGGAGCACCTGGTCGGCCGTGGTATCGACGCCGGACAGATCACTATGGAAGCCGACCTGGCTAAGAACGTCGGCCTCGACTCACTCGACGTCACCGAGCTGACGCTCGCCCTCGAGGAGCACTTCAGCGTCGAGATCCCCGACGAAGAGCTCGAAGGGCTCGTCACGGTCAAGGACGCGGTCGACCTCGTCGCCGCAAAGGCGGCTGTGGGCGCGTGAAGACAGTGGAGCAGGAGCGACCGGGAACAGAGGTTGTGATCACCGGGATCGGGCTCGTCACGCCGATCGGTACCGGAGTGGACGCTTTCTGGGACGGATTGATGTCGGGGCGTTCGGGGGCCGGGCCGTTGACGGCGTTCGATGCCTCCGATCTCCCCGTCCAGATCGCCTGTCAGGTCAACGATTTCGACGCGACCGATTACATCGACCCTCGTGAGGTTCCGCGCAGCGATCGTTTCACCCACATGGGCGTCGCCGCAGCGGTCCTCGGGCTGAGAGATGCGGGGCTCGAGGAGACCGACCTCGGCGAAAGCGCCGGCGTCATCGTGGGTTCGGGGATCGGCGGTCTCCCGACGATCGAGACCGAGCACCGTGCCTATCTGAAATCGGGCCCCCGCAGGGTCAGCCCCTTCATGGTCCCCAAACTGATGCCTAACGCCGCCGCCGCCGCGATCGCGATGCGCTTCGGCTATCACGGCCCCAATTTTGCGCCCTCATCCGCGTGTGCGACCGGAGCCCACGCTATCGGCGAGGCTTACCGATACATCCGCGACGGCGAGGCCGAGGTGATGGTTGCCGGTGGAACAGAGGCCGCGCTCACCCCTCTGGCAGTCAGCGCATTCGCGCGGATGGGGGCGCTATCACGTCGTAACGACGAGCCGGAGAAAGCCAGCCGTCCGTTCGACAAGGATCGTGACGGGTTCGTCTTCGGCGAGGGCGCCGGCGTCCTAGTGCTCGAGTCTCGGGAGCACGCCGAGGCTCGCGGAGCCCGCATCGTTGCGGAGGTTGCCGGATACGGCGCTACCGCCGACGCGTTCCACGTCACGCAGCCCGATCCCGAAGGCAAGGGTGCGGTCATGGCGATGCTCAAGGCGCTCAAGGGCGCCGGCCTCGGTACCGACGCGGTCGACTACCTCAACGCTCACGGGACCAGCACTCCGTTCAACGACCGCGTCGAGACCGCCGCGATCAAGAAGGCGTTCGGCGTCGAAGCGAAGAAGATCGCCGTGTCGTCGACGAAGTCGCAGACCGGACACCTCCTCGGTGCCGCCGGCGGTGTCGAAGCGGCTGTCTGTGCGCTGGTGATCGACCGGGGGACGATCCCGGGAACGATCAACCTCAACGAGTCCGACCCCGACTGCGATCTCGACTACGTCTCCGAGGGTCCTCGCGAGCAGAAGGTAGATGTCGCGCTGTCGAACTCGTTCGGATTCGGGGGCCAGAACGCCTGTCTCGTGATCAGGAGGTCCGCATGAAAGATCTCGAAGGCAAGGTCGCGCTCGTAACCGGAGGTTCCCGCGGTATCGGCAAGGCGGTGTCGCTGAACCTCGCACGCCGGGGCTCCAACGTCGTGATCGCATATCTCCGCAATCGAGCCGCGGCCGAGGAGACCATCGGTCTCCTCGAGGGCGAGGGCGTCAAGGCGGTCGCCGTGCGGGCCAACGTCGGCGACGAGGCAAAGCTCGATGCTTTGTTCGATTCGGTCGACGAGACCTTCGGTCGCCTCGACATCTTCGTGTCCAATGCAGCGACGGGCGTGATCAAGCCGGTCGAGGACCTCGACGAGCGCGCCTGGCGCTGGACGATGGACGCCAACGCGCGAGCCCTGTTGCTCGGTGCGCGACGGGCGGCGGCGCTGATGCCCGACGGGGGCTCGATGATAGCGATGTCCTCGGGCGGAGCGACGCGCGTGCTCCCCGGCTATGCCGTGGTCGGTGCCTCGAAGGCGGCGATCGAGGCCCTGGTCCGCTACCTCGGTGTCGAACTCGCGCCGCGGATCCGTGTCAACGCGGTCTCTCCCGGTGTGGTCGACACCGATGCCTTGAAGCACTTCCCGATGCGCGACGAGATGCTGTCGGGAGCCAAGAACAAGACCCCATCGGGCCGCTTGGTCACCCCGGAGGATGTTGCCGGCGTCGTGGACTTCCTGACGTCCGATGCCGCCGAGATGATCACCGGACAGACGATCACCATCGACGGCGGGGCAGGTCTACTCGCATGATTGGGATCGATGTCGTCGACGTCGAGCGGTTCCGTACGACACTGGAGCGCTCACCTGGCCTGCCCAACCGGCTCTTCACTCCGAACGAACGCGCCTACTGCGACGCAGGCTCCGACCCCGTGATGCACATGGCCGGAACCCTGGCGGCCAAGGAAGCGGTCATCAAGGCACTGTCGCTGGGCAACCTGGCTGCCTGGGCACGCCGGGTCGAGATATCCCGAGCAACCTCAGGTGCACCGACGGTGAGTGTGACCGGCCGCGCCGAGCAAGTTGGTATCTCGATCACCCACGACGGCGGCTACGCCGCCGCGGTCGCCTTCAACGAAGGATCACTCGGACTTGGTCGCGTGGCCACCGAATTGGTGGCGCAGCGCAGCGAGCATCTTGAGGCCGAAGGAGTCGTCGTCGCGAGAGGCGAAGCGCGCGAAGAGGGCGGACGCGATGACCGGCGCGGGAACGGCGAGCTGGATCGCTTCCTCGACCGTCCATCGCCCTTCACCCGAGTCGTCTACCCAGGGAGCGACTTTCCCTAGGGTCGGATCCTCCTCGAGCGCACGGGCTGCGAGATCGAGGAGCCACGAACGGATCACGCTGCCGTGGCGCCAGACCTCGCTGATCTGGTGGAGATCGATGTCGAAATCGCAGCGCTCGAGGATCTCGAATCCCTCTGCGTAGGCCTGCATCAGGCCGTACTCGATCCCGTTGTGGACCATCTTCACGTAGTGACCGGAGCCGGTGCGCCCCATGCGTCCGTAGCCACCCTCGGGGGCCAGGGCCGCGAAGATCGGCTCGAGGCGGGCGAAGACATCTTCGTCGGCGCCGACCATCAGGGAGAAGCCCTCTTCGAGACCCCAGACGCCGCCGGAGGTCCCGGCATCGACCAGCGAGAGTCCCCTGGCTTTCAGGCGTTCACCGCGGGCGAGGGTGTCGGTGTACTTGGAGTTGCCTCCATCGATGACGACATCGCCGGCCTCGAGGAGCTCTTCGAGATCGGCGAGTGTGTTCTCGGTGATCTCTCCGGCGGGCACCATCAGCCACACCGCGCGGGGGGCATCCAGTTTGGTGACGAGGTCAGCGAGCGACGAGGCACCTTCTGCCTTGTCGGCCACTAGGGCGGCGACGGCATCGGGGTTGACGTCGAAGGCGACCACCTCATGGCCACCCCGCAGGAGTCGCCGGGTCATCCCGGCCCCCATCTTGCCCAGCCCGACCATCCCAATCTTCACCGGCTCACCCCTTCATGACTGGTATGACTGCGATCCTCGTAGCCTCGAACGTAGTCCTTATGATCGCTCCCCGTCGAAACCACCACCGAGGATAGGAGCACCGATGCAGGAGACGTTCACCGCACCCGCCATCAGCTGCGAGCACTGCAAGACCGCGATCGAGGGAGTTCTGCGACCGATAAAGGGAGTCGAGACGGCGGACGTCGATATCGATTCCAAGCGGGTAACGGTGGCGTACGACCCCGAGGTGACCCCGCGCGAGACGCTGATCGTAGCGATGGCGGCGGAGGGCTATCCGGTCTCGGCCTGAGCCCCCTCGAGCACCACCTCGATCGGGTCGCCGGCACGGATCGTTCCGGAGACCACGATCCGTCCACGGACCCCACCCCTGCGGATCATCGGCTTCAGGAGCTCTTTCCCGGTGAGATTCACGAGGTGACTGCAGGTCGGGTTGTCTTCCATGGGCTCGATGACCGCATCGCCGATCTTGACGTGCTTACCGATCAGGTCGAGGAGTGTCACGCCCGAAGTCATGATGTTGCGGCGCATGTCGATCGGCTGAACATCGAGGTCGGTCTCCGCATTGGTTAGCTCGATCCCTTCGGACTCGAACAGCGTGATGTGTTCGGTCGGATCGACGGTCTCGGCGTCAAGCGCACGCAGGTAATAGCGGTCGCCCTCGATCCCGAATCCGGCAACCGCGTTGACGCTGTCGACCTGGTGGAGCGGCCCACTCTCCTCGGGGCCGGTGAAGATGGCTTCAACCCTGGCTTCGCTCATCGGGTGATTGTCCCACTCGAGGGGGCCGGACGGAAGTCATTGAGCCGACACCTTAGGGTTCACGACCATGGACGACCAGCCCATCACCGCGCCGGAGACGCCGCCGGCGCCGGAGGAGCGGCCCTCGGTCCCCTGGAGGTGGGGGGACCTTCTGATCGCCTTCATCTTGGGGTTCGTGGCCGGCGCGGTCGCGATCGGCATCCTGCTCGCGATCTTCCCGGGGATCGACGACCTCGAGACCACCCAGTGGCTGTTCCTCGCGGGTGGAACGATCTACGCCTTCGAGCTGTTCTTCGCCTGGTACTTCGCGATCAAGCGACGTGGAGCGAAGTTGCGGGACGCCGGGGTGTTCATGCCAACCCTCGGCGCGGTTCTCCTCATGGCTCCCGCGATCATCGGTGTGTTCATCGTCGAAGGCATCGTCGCCCAAGTGATGGTGAACCTCTTCGGCCCGACCCCGACGGCCGAGGACCAGTTGCTCGGCGGCGAGGGGGTGCTCGATCGATCGCAGATCCCCTGGGTGGTCATTCTTACGGTGGTCATCGCTCCGGTGGTCGAGGAGTTCTTTTTCCGGGGCCTCCTCTACGGCTACCTGAGATCGAAGATGCCGGTCATCGCCGCCGCCAGCCTCTCGGGGGTCGTGTTCGCCTGCGCGCACTTCACCCCGCTGCTGATCCCGTCTCTGGTGGTGCTCGGGATCGCCCTGGCACTCGTGTACGAGCGGTACCGGAGCATCGCCGTGCCGATCGTTCTCCACGCCCTCAACAACGGCATCGTCATCTGGGCCCTCTACGCGACCGTCTAACCCCCCGATTTCGCGCACAGAACCGCTGGAGCTTGCTCTAGCGGTTCGATTCGGTGTTCTGTGCGCGGAAATAGGGAAGTGGTCGGACCAGTTGACCAGTGACGTTTCCGGTGGCATGCTGCCGGGATGGAACTTCGTCCGGTAAGGAAGACCTCGGCCTCGGGGGCAGTGTTCGAGCAACTCATCGCCGAGCTGGTCGCCGGGGGACTCGAGCCCGGAGAATCGCTGCCCGCCGAGCGGGCGTTGACCGAGAGCCTGAGCGTCAACCGGGGGGCGGTCCGCGAGGCCCTGCAGCGCCTGGCGCAGGCGGGGCTCGTAGAGATCAACCACGGGGAGCCGACTCGGGCGCTCGATTACCGGCAGTCCGCCGGGCTCGATCTCCTCGGCCGGCTGCTGTTCGACCGGGACGGGCGTCTCGACATCGAGGTGGCGCGCTCCATCACCGAGATGCGCGCCGCGATCGGTCCGGACATCGCGCGGCTCGCCGCGCTTAGATGCCGAGCGGACATGATCCCGGTGTTCGAGAGCATCGTCGATGCGATGGCGAATGCAGGCGGCGACCTCGAACGGCTCGCGCGGATCGATCTCGACTTCTGGGACGTCCTGACGGATGCCGCGGACAACATCGCCTACCGGCTCGCGTTCAACAGCCTCCGGCAAACCTACGAGCCCATGGCGGGCGAGCTCACCGGGGTCATGGCTGCGGAGCTGACCGATCTCGACGCCCGCAGAGCGATCGTTGCTGCCCTGCACGCCTCGGACGCTTCGGCTGCCGAGAGCGCCGCCCGGTCACTACTGGCCCGGGGCTCACTGGCCATCACCGAAGCCCTTGCCGCGCTCGAAGGAGGAGAGAGATGAGCGAGAAGACCGCGACCACCCTGGGCGACGAGTTCCGCCTCTTCGCGTCGTCGGTAACCCCTCGGATCATCGCTCCGACCCTGTTCGTTGCAGCCGCGGTCCGCACCTACCTCGGCGGTTGGACGTGGTGGGATCTCGTCATCGTCCTAGGCCTGATCGCGGCCGAACCCTTCGTCGAGTGGCTGATCCACGTCTTCATCCTGCATTGGAAGCCGAAGCGCGTGTTCGGCCGTGAACTGGATCCTCTGGTCGCCCGCAAGCACCGAGCGCACCACTCCGATCCGCGACGAACGGAATGGATCTTCGTACCGCTGCCGGTGCTGGCAAAGGCGATGCCGTTGACCGGGCTGGCCTACCTGCTCATCTTCCCGACGCTGCGTCTGGGGATGACGGCGATCACCGCGGCGACCGCGATCCTGCTGACCTACGAGTGGACGCACTACCTGATCCACTCCAGGTACAAGCCGAAGACGCGGCTCTACCGGTACATCTGGAACGCACATCGTCTCCACCACTTTAAGAACGAGCACTACTGGTTCGGCGTCACGAACCCGCTGGGCGATCACGCGCTGGGTACCTTCCCTGCCAAGGAGGACGTCGAGACCTCTCCAAGCTGCAAGACGCTCGGTTCGGTCTCCGGCGCGTGACCGCTCAGCCGCTGCCTATTTCTTGATCTTGATCTTCTTGGT
>WHTI01000322.1 GCA_009377815.1 Actinomycetota bacterium | reverse complement strand
GATGTACCTGTGTCGGGAGCACACCGATCTCTCCCTGCCCAAGATCGGCGCCCATTTTGGGGGGCGGGACCACACCACGGTCATCCACTCCATCGACAAGGTCAAACGGGTCATGCAGACCGACCGCGGCGTCTATGACCGGGTTTCCGAGCTCACCAAGAACCTCCGTGGTTCTTGATCCCGGTGGGAACATCATGGGGAAGAGTTGTGGACACGGGGCCAACTTGCCCACAGGGCGAGACCGACGTCACAATCATCGTGGAAAACCGCCCGATATCCTCCACAGGCCACAAGGCTCAGAAGTCCCGCTCGAAGCGATCCTCGTGGCATAATCCACAATCCACAGCCCCTACTACATCTAATACATGTTTCAATTAACTGCAATGACCGAAGAGAGGCATCGCACCCGTGAGAATCCGAGCAGAGAGAGATGATCTTGCAGACGCCCTGGGGCGCGCATTTCGGGCGGTGGGAACCCGGTCGGCAATTCCCGTGCTCCAGGGTCTTCTCTGTGAGACGAACGGGAACAAGCTCCATGTCACCGGGACCGACCTCGAGATCACGGTGCAAACCAGTATCGAGGTAGAGGTGATGGACGGTGGGCGAGCGGTGATCCCGGGACGACTCCTCACCGACGCCGTGCGACGTATGCCGGCGGGAAACATCACCATCGACGCCGGCGGGAACGAGGTCATAATCTCGGGTCGGGGCCCGGAGTTTCGTCTCCGAGCACTGGAGACGTCCGATTTCCCGTCGATCTCCAGCGACGAGGGCGATGGTGTGGCCGTCGACGGCGTGCAACTCGCCGACTCGATCGCCCAGGTGGTGATCGCGGCGTCGAACGATGCCGCTCGTCCCATCCTGACCGCGGTCCTCTTCGAGACCTCCGACGAGGGTCTGCGACTGGTTAGCACCGACGCCTACCGGCTTGCCGTGCGTGACCTCTTCGGGATCGGATTGGAGGGGTCGGGTCTGGTCCCGGCGCGGGGCCTTCGTGAGCTGGCGAGGACGATAGGTGCCGCCCAGGTGACCACCGCGGTGCTCGACCGCGAAGTCGTGTTCTCCTCGGAGAGGGGCATCCTTCGCCTCCGTCTTATCGAGGGGAAGTTCCCCTCCTACGCCTCATTGCTGCCCGACAGCTTCCCCGCCCAGGTGATACTTGATCGGGAGGAGGTGCTCGACGCCCTCAATCGCGTCTTCCTCGTCGCCGAGGACCACATCCCGGTGCGGCTCGAGGTCTCCGAGAACGGTGTCGATGTCACCGTCAGCCGCCAGGACGTCGGTGGTGAGACCGAGCACCTCGACGGCGACTACACCGGTGAGGAGCCCATCACGGTCGCCTTCAACCCGAGGTACCTCGCCGACGGGGTGGGGGCGATACCCACCGACAAGATCCGGATACGTCTCGTCGACGGCGTGAAACCAGCGGTTATCGACGACCCCGAAGACGATTCGTATCTCTATCTCCTCATGCCGGTCCGTGTCTGAACCGTACTCACGGTGGGGAGCACCAGTTCGGTGGTGATCCGCTGGGTCACACTCGCCGACATCAGGTCGTATCGCGCTCTGAAATGGCATCCCGATCCCAACGTCAACCTCCTCGTCGGCCCCAACGGCGCTGGCAAGACCAATCTCATGGAGGCGATCGGATATCTCCCCTCTCTCCGCTCGTTCCGGGGAGTGCCCGACGACGGGTTGATCTCCTACGAGGCCGACTCCGGGGTGATCCGTGCCGGTTTGGGGTGGGGGGACAACGGGCACCTCGTGGAGATCGAGATCTTCCGCAATCGGTCCCGTAGGGTCCAGGTCGACCGTCACAGACTG
>WHTI01000041.1 GCA_009377815.1 Actinomycetota bacterium | reverse complement strand
GGTTGGGGGCGATCTTGCTGTCGCTCTCGCAACTGTACGGGGACGACGGCATCGCTCACCGGCTCGAAGATTCCGGAGCAAAGGTTCTGATAACCGACGGCAACAATCGACCGCGCCTCGAAGAGATGCGGGATCGGGTGAAGTCGCTCGAACGGATCCTCGTGCTCAACGCGGCCGGCTCGCCCCTCGGAGACGACCTCGATCTGGACCGGGCGATGGCGGAGACGTCATCCGAGTTCACCACTGTTGACACGGCGGCCGACGATCCCGCGCAGCTGTACTACTCGAGTGGAACGACGGGACAGGCCAAAGGCATCCTGCATGCACACCGGTATCTGATCGCGCACAACGAATACGAACTGTGTCACGACGTGCGCGATGACGAGACCTTCCACTCCACCGGTGAGTGGGCGTGGATCGCAGGCATCGTGCCTGGCCTGCTGGGCCCCTGGCGCTTCGGCGTTCCGGTCGCGGTCTTCCAGCGACAGGGAGCCTTTGACCCCGAGCAGACGCTTTACACGATCGAGAAGTACAACGTCGGGAACCTGTTCACCACCCCCACCGCGCTGCGCGCCATGACCGAGCTCAAGGACCCGAGCAGCCAGTTCAAGATCAATCTGCGGATAGCCTGCTCCGCCGGCGAGCCCCTCAATCCCGAGGTGATCCGCTGGTTCAAAGAGCAGTTCGGCACGACGATCTTCGACTACTACGGGCTGACCGAGAGTTACCCGCTGTGCGCCAACTTCCCGACGGTGGAAGTGCGACCAGGCTCCATGGGCCGGCCCGTCCCCGGGTGGGAGATAGCCATCCTCGACTCGGTAACCGGAGAGCCCGTGCCGGCCGGGGAGCTGGGTGAGATCTGTCTGCGGGCCCGCAGCAACCCTCATTACCCGCTCGGTTACTGGAACCGGCCGGAGGACAGCAAAGAGGTGTTCGGAGGAGACTGGTTCCACACCAAGGACGTCGCGCGGATGGATGAGGATGGCTACGTCTGGTACGAGGGCCGCGCCGACGACGTGATCATCTCGGCCGGCTACCGCATCGGTCCCTTCGAGGTCGAATCCGCGATCGTCGAGCTCCCCGAAGTCATCGAGGCCGCGGCAGTGGCCTCTCCAGACTCCAAACGCGGGATGATCGTCAAAGCGTTCGTCCGGGTCGCCGAAGGAGTCACACCCGATGAGGAGCTGGTGACCAAGATCCAGCATCACGTTCGGGATTCCTACGCCGCCTACGCCTATCCGCGCGAGATCGAATTCGTCGACGACCTTCCCAAGACGCTTACCGGCAAGATCCGCCGGATGGAGCTTCGTAAAGCGGAACAGGAGAGAAAGAAGGAGCCCTAGCCGAAAGGTCCCTTGCCCGATACTCATCCGACCCTGCGCGAGCTAACCTCCCTGCGATGGATATCGATCTGAGATCCGCGCTCGACCATGCGATGGAGATGGCGATCGCCGCCGGCGCGGAAGCGACGTCGCGCTATGGACCGGACGCGGCGGCTCGCCAGAAAGCGGATGGGACGTGGGTCACCGAAGCCGACGAGGCGGCCGAAGCCGTGGTGCGGCGCTCGATCGCCGCGAGGTTCCCCGACCACAACGTCCTCGGCGAGGAGGAAGGGCTCAAGTCGGCATCCGGTGGCGAGGCGGTCGACGGAGCACCGACCTGGATCGTCGATCCGATCGACGGGACCCACAACTACATGGCCGGGATCCCGGTGTGGGGAACCCTGATCGGATTGCGCGTGGACGATGAGATGGTCCTTGGGATCGCGCACGCTCCCGCGCTGGGCGAAACCTATTCGGCCGCCCGGGGTCTGGGGGCACACATGAACGGTGCGCCTATCAAAGTCTCCGACGTGTCGGCGATGGACCAAGCGATGTTCGTCGCACCGGGTTTCGAGAGCTTCGAGGCGAAGGGGATGGCCCTGCTCTACCTCGAGTTCTCTCGTCGCACGAGGAGGAGTCGAGGATTCGCCGACTTCTGGGGGCACATGCTCGTGGCGCGTGGCGCTGCCGAGATCATGTGCGAGCCGATCCTCTCCACCTGGGACTACGCACCACTGATCACGATCGTCGAGGAAGCCGGGGGCCGGATGACGCGCCTCGATGGCGAACCGCCGAGTCACGGGGGGAACTGCCTCACCACCAACGGCCTCCTGCACGACGCGGTCATCGATCTCGCCGCTCGGACCTAAGGGGCCAGACGCTCCACCGTCCAGCCGTCGCTCGCGCGCCGGTAGAGGAACCGGTTGTGGAGGCGATCCATCTGTCCTTCCCAGAACTCGATCGTCTCCGGCCGCACCCGGAATCCCCCCCAATGAGGGGGGCGAGGAACGTCCCGTTCGGCGAACTCCCGCTCGAAGGCTAGGACTCGTTCTTCCAGTACCGCTCGATCCTCGATCACCGTGCTCTGCTCCGAAGCCCATGCGGCGATCTGATGCCCGCGGGGTCGGGACGAGAAGTAGGCGTCCGACCTCTCGTCGTTCAAGCGCTCGACCGCACCGGCGATGCACACCTGCCGGTGCCATGTTCCCCAGTGCAGGACGAGCGCGGCTCGGGGGTTCTCGGCTAGTTGCCGCCCTTTGCGCGAGTTGTAGTTGGTGAAGAAGTCGAAGCCGTCAGTGTCGACACCACGTAGGAGAACCGTCCGCGCCGACACGATCCCATCCGAAGTCGCGGTAGCAAGTGTCATCGCACTGGGCTCGCCGAGTTCGACCTCGAGGGCCTGGGTCCACCAACTCTGGAACAATGCGAGGGGATCGGCAGTCACTCGGAGCCGATCATGGCGGCGAGTGCGCGGAACGCCCGGCCGCGGTGGCTGAACCTGAGCTTCTCCTCAAGCGGGATCTCGCCCATCGTGCGCGACTCCCCCTCCGGGATCACGTGAGGGTCGTAGCCGAACCCGAGATCCCCGCGGCCTTCGTTCACGACACGCCCCTCGCAGGTGCCCTCGGCGACCAACTCGTTTCCGTCGGGAGTCACCAGGACGGCAACGCACCGGTAGCGGCAGGTCCGCTCGGCGTCGGGGACGCCCTTGAGCTCCTCGATCAGCTTGCGGTTGTTCTCGGCGTCGCTCGCGTTCTCACCTGCGAATCGCGCCGAGAACACACCGGGCCGGCCCCCGAGAGCGTCGACCTCGATACCGGAGTCGTCGGCGATCGACGGGAGACCGGTGGCTTGCGCCGCCAGGCGCGCCTTGTTGAGGGCGTTCTCACGGAACGTATCGAACGGTTCCTCGAGAACGAGGGCCGGGGCGACTGAGTCGAGCGGGACCAACTCGACCGACGGCAGTAGCAACGCGACCTGCTCGGCCTTGTGCGGGTTGTGCGACGCGAAGACGGCTCTCAAAACTCCGGATCCGAGGCGCCGAGGGCCTGCTCCTGAAGTGCGGTCAGCTCGCCGATGCCCTTAGAGCCGAGATCGAGGAGAAGGTCGAGCTCCGAACGATCGAAAACTCCGTCCTCTGCGGTCCCCTGGACCTCGACCAGTTTCCCGGACCCCGTCATCACGATATTCATGTCCACCCCGGCGGTCGAGTCCTCGCTGTAGTTGAGGTCTAGGACCGGGGTCCCTTCGACGATGCCGACACTGATCGCGCTGACGGAGTCGATCAAGGGGCTGGCTTCGAGCACCCCGTCGTCCTGGAGCTTGATGAACGCTTGCGCGAGGGCGACGAACGCTCCCGTGATCGAAGCGGTGCGCGTGCCCCCGTCGGCCTGGAGCACATCGCAGTCGAGCCAGATCGTGCGCTCACCGAGCACCGTCATGTCCGTGATAGCGCGTAGGCTTCGGCCGATCAGGCGCTGGATCTCTTGCGTGCGGCCACCCGGCCGACCGCGATTCACCTCGCGCTGGATCCGCTGGGGAGAGGAACGCGGCAGCATCGCGTACTCGGCGGTCACCCATCCCTTGCCTTTGCCCTTCATCCACTTCGGAACACCATCATCGATCGTGGCCGTGCAGATCACGCGCGTGTCGCCCATCCCGATGAGACAGGAACCCTCCGCATAGGGCATCGCACCCAGTTCCATCGAGACCGGGCGCAACTGATCCGGGGATCGTCCATCCACACGGTTCACGCATCTACCTCCATCCGAAGTCCGTCGTAGGCAAGTTCCACGCGCAATCCCGGAGCCACCGCTTGCGCCTCGTTCAGCGAGCGACCGTGGTCCTTCTTGGGGTGGAGATGAGTCAGAACCAATCGCTTGGCCCCCGCGTCCTGTGCGACCCTCGCAGCCTGCGCCGCATTTAGGTGACCATCCCAGTCCCCAGCTTCGTCTTTGAGGTAGGTCGCTTCGCAGATGAACACGTCGGCGTTGGCGGCGAGTTCGGGGAGATTCCCGCTGGGACCGGCATCAGCCGAATAGGCGAGGGTCTTTCCTGCGTACTCGATACGCACGCCCACGGTCCCGGGAATGTGTTTCATCTCGAAGAAGGAGATCTCGGCACCTGCGAAACTCACGACGTCACCGGGGCCGACAGGCCTGAGATCGAACACATTGCCGAGGTCGGTCGAGAAGGCGCTTAGCGCGGCCATCGCTTCGCGCGTCGTCCACAGAGGGATCGGAGCTAGCTGTTCCTTCTGGCCCCATTGGAAGGCGTGAACCGCCTGCCAGATGTCGCTCGTGTGGTCCGGATGCCGGTGCGTGAGGATGACGCCCTCGAGCTCCGGGTAGTCGAGATGACCAAGGAGGTTCCGCCAGGTCCCGGCCCCCGCGTCCATCCACAAGGGGTGTCCGTCGACGTCGACGAGGTAGCCGGAGCTCGCCCGATCCACGGTGGCGAAGACGCCGGAGCTTCCCAGGATGGTGGCCACGAACGACATGTCAGCTCCAGGGGTGGTGCTCGACGGCGCCGAACTCAGGACCTAAGAACCTGCGTCCCAGCTCCCCGAAGGTCCCCTCGCCGCTGGAGGCGATGAAGCGGTGGATGCCCGGCGTCTCTTGATCGTTCAGGAGCCCATCGGACCTAAGGCGTGCGAAGACTTCAGTTGCGGTGGCCTCTGCGCTCGATATGAGCACCACGTCGTCCCCCATCACTAGCTGGATCACACCCGTCAGGAGAGGGTAATGCGTGCAGCCGAGGATCACGGTATCCACCTCAGCCTCGATGAGGGGCTTCAGGTAATCCTCGGCAACCTTCACGACCTCGTCCGAGGCCGTCTCACCCCGTTCCACGAAGTCGACGAATAGGGGGCAGGGCTGCTCGATCATCGTGACGTTCGCCCTGGTCGCCTCCAGAACACGCCGGTAGGAGTGCGACGCGACGGTCGCCTCCGTCCCGATCAGACCGACGTGGCGATTGCGAGTAGCCGCGATCGCGGCGCGGATCCCCGGCTCGATGACACTGATCACCGGGATGTCATAGCGATCGACCGCGGTGCGGTACGCGGCCGAGGCCGCCGAATTGCACGCTACGACCAGCATCTTCACCTCCGCGGCGACGAGGAGGTCCATGATCTCGAGTGCGAAGCGCTTGACCTCCTCAACCGGTCGCGGGCCATACGGCAAGCGCGCGGTATCGCCGAAGTACACGAGGTCCTCGTGGGGAAGGAGATCGATCACCGCGCGGGCAACGGTGAGGCCCCCCAAACCCGAATCGAACATGCCGATGGGGGCCCGGGAACCCGCGGTCACCACCAGAGGACGTCCTCGACCTGCTCTTCAGCAACGTCGAGCTCCTGGGTCCATGCCTCGGTCGAGAGGTACTTCCACCCGCCGTCGGGGAGCAGACATACGACGTCTCCGCCACCGTCCTTCGCCAGTCGCTCGGCGACACGCTGCGCGACCCAGATCGTGGCGCCGGCCGAGATGCCGGCGAAGATCCCCTCCTTCTGCATGAGGGCCTTGGTCCATACGATCGACTCGCGCGCCTTGACCTTAACCTTGCCGTCGAGCACCGTGGGATCGAAGATCGGCGGGATGTATCCGTCCTCCAAAGAGCGGAGGCCGTAGACCAGTTCGCCGAGTTCAGGTTCGGCCGCGAACACCTTGATGTTCGGGTCGTGTTCCTTGAGACGACGCCCAACGCCGGTCAGGGTTCCTCCGGTGCCGAGCCCGGCCACGAACGCCTTGACGTCGGGGAGGTCTTCGAGGATCTCCGGCCCGGTACCCTCGTAGTGGGCTCGTACGTTGGCCTCGTTCCCGTACTGGAAGGGCATGTAGTAGCCCTTATCCTTGGCGAGCTCCGTCGCCATCGCGACCGATCCGTTGGTGCCCTCCGCGCCGGGCGAGTAAATGATGTCGGCTCCGTAGGCGTGAAGCAGCGAGACCCGCTCGTGGCTCGCGTTGTCCGGCATGACCGCGGTGAAGCGATAGCCCTTGAGCTTCGCCACCATCGCGATCGCGATCCCGGTGTTGCCCGAGGTCGGCTCGAGGATCGTCTTGTCCTTGGTCAGCGCACCGGTCGCTTCGCCATCCTCGATCAGGGCGAGCGCGATGCGGTCCTTGACCGAACCTGTCGGGTTCTGTCCCTCGAGCTTGACCCACATCCGGACGTTGTCGGCTGGACTGAGGGAGCGGACCTCGACCAGGGGGGTGTGCCCGATCAGATCGAGGATCGACTTGTACTTCACGGCAAATTAGCCCCCGGCGACCGACGGGAGCAGGGCAACTCGGTCGCCCTCGTTCGCCTGAGTTTCCAGCTTCTCGAGATACCGGGCATCCTCGTCGTTGACGTAGACGTTCACGAAGCGGTGGAGTTCACCCTCGTCGTTCATGATCTGGCCCTTGAAACCGGGGTACCGCTCGTCCAGCTGGTCGATCAGCTGACCGATCGTGCCGGGGGCAAGGTCGATCTCGGCCTCATTACCGGTGAACCTGCGGAACACGGTGGGGATCTTGACCTTCACCGATCCGTCGCTAGCCACATTGCCTCCTTGTAAATGTTGCAAAGTCGATTCTTCCACGTTCAACCCAGAACCTCGACCGGCATTTCCTCGACCTCACCGGTCTCGGCGCTCCACGACTCCTTGACGATCCGGAACGCCCTGATCACGGCGGGCTCGGTCGCCAGGGAAACGATGACGTAAGGGACCTCCTCGCGTGCCTCCCTGACGTCGGTCGGGGACGGGTACGCCTCGGTGCGGGTATGGGAGTGGAATACGCCGCCGAGGTCCCAGCCCCTCTCGTCGAGGTCCTGGTAGACCGCCAGTTGCTCCTGAGGATCGAGGGCGTAGCGGACCGGGCTCGCCGAGGCGTTGAACATCGGGTAGATGTGCACGACGGCCCCGTCCTCGGTCGCGATCAGGCCGCAGGCTTCGTCGGGCCGGCCGTCGAGACAGTGGGCGATCATCCGATCGGCCAGCTCCTGGGGGAACCGCATCTCGAGCACGTTCGCCCCGGTCATGTCGTGGTCACCTTGGTCCTTCCGCTTCCTTCGTCGAGTCTCCCGATCACTACCCCGAGCGCCTCTCGCTGCCTCATCGCTTCCAAGAGTGCGGCGGTCCGGTCGGGAGCCACCGCCATCAGGAGGCCGCCGGCGGTCTGGGCGTCGTAGAGGATCGCCATGTTGGTCTCCGAGACCGGTCCGGGATCCACCCGGGGAGAGGTCGCCTCTCGGTTCCGCACGCTTCCGCCGGGGAGAGTACCCGCCGCGGCCAGCGGCCCGACCCCGGTAATGATCGGGATGTCGTCGAAGCGGAGCTCGGCGTCGAGGCGGTCGCCGAGCATCTGAGCCAGGTGTCCGAGGAGACCGAAGCCGGTGACGTCGGTGGCGGCGGTGACCCCAACGTCGAGCATCGCCTCGGCCGCACCCCGGTTGAGGGTGCCCATCGTCTTGACCGCGCTCTCGACGACGTCCCTCGGGGCGGTCCCGGCCTTGATCGCGTGAGTGATGATGCCGGTGCCGAGCGGCTTGGAGAGAACGAGGTCCTCTCCCCCGGTTGCCGTCGTCTTCGCCACGAACCGCTCGGGATGTACGGTGCCGGTGACCGCGAGGCCGAACTTGGGCTCGGCGTCGTCGATCGAATGACCCCCGACGACCGCCACGCCGGCGTCCGCGCAAGCGTCGCCCGCCCCCTCCAGAACCTTGCCGAGGAGAGCGAAGTCGAGGTCCCGGGGCCAGGCGGCCAGGTTGAGCGCACTGACGGGCGCGCCACCCATCGCGTAGACGTCCGACAGGGCGTTGACGGCCGCGATCCGGCCCCAGTCGTAGGGGTCGTCGACGATCGGGGTGAAGAAATCGACGGTCTGCACGAGGGCCAGGTCGTCGGACACCCGGAAGACCCCGGCGTCATCGGGCGCATCGAGGCCGACAAGCACGCGGGCATCGGGCCGAACGGGAGGAAGGTGCCCGAGGATCTCGTCGAGCTCGGCGATGCCGAGCTTGCAGGCGCACCCTCCGCCGTGCGAATAGGCCGTCAACCTCGTCTCCTGCAGCACCTTGCGCTCCCCTGGGCTCGGTTGTTGCTTGCCTCCGTATCCTCGCAGCCCCGGGCCCCTATGGCCCCCGTCACCGCGACTCCCACCGGAGAGACTTAAGAAGGAGCGGGGGCCTTCGGCCCCCGCACGATCATCCAAAGTCAAAACCACCCCCCGAAACACCGCAGAGAACGCCGCGTTTTACCGCACAGAACCCCGCCTAGGCCCCCGATCTCGAGCCCCCGTCAGGGGGCTCCGCCCCCTCCTCGAGGCACCGTTTTCGCGCACAGAACCGTTTAAGCAACCGTTCAAGCAAGCCCAGGCGGTTTTGTGCGCGAAATGGGGTCCGGGGGGGCCCGGGGAGGTGTACTCGGGCGGGGGCCGGATTCACCCCGGGGCGGGTTGAAGCGGAGGGGCCCGGGGGCCGATGGAGTTGGTATGAAGGTTCTCCTCGTAGACGACCATGCCCCCATCCGTCGCGGGATCCGCCAGCTCCTGGAGCTCCGGGCGGAGTTCGAGGTCGTGGGAGAGGGATCGAACGGCGAGGAAGCGGTCCGCCAGGTCGACGAACTCGAGCCCGACATCGTCCTCATGGACATGAACATGCCGGTGATGAACGGTGCCGATGCCACGCGGGTGATCAAGGAGCGGCACCCCGACGTTCACGTCGTTGGACTTACCGCTTTCGGTGAGATGTCGCTCGTCTCTGCGATGGTCAACGCCGGTGCGGCCGGCTACCTGCTCAAGGGCGGAGCGCCTGACGAACTGATCGATTCACTCAACGCGGTTGCCCGGGGCCAGGGCGCGCTCGACAAGGGCGTGACCAAGGCCGTAATGGACGACATGGCCGAGATGCACAAGAAGGAAGCGAAGGCGTACGCAGAACTCGACCAGATGAAGAGTGAGTTCGTCTCGGTCATCACCCACGAACTCCGCACTCCCCTCACTTCGATCAAGGGTGGCGTTCACACCCTGAAGCGCGGGTGGAACGAGGTCGACGAGCAGATGAAACTCGAGTTCCTCGACTCGATCGACCGGCAGTGCGATCGCCTGTCTCACATGGTCGAGAAGATCCTCCTCGTCTCCGGGATCCAGCGCGGCGGACTCGGCCTCGAGCCGACCGTCTTCCGCCTCGACAACATCACCCAGGAAGCGATGAACGTCCTCGCCACCAAGTCGGCAGGGCGAACGGTCGTTCTCGACACCGCTCCGGTGGAGGCGACGGGCGACCCCAAGCGACTCATGGAAGTGATCGTTGCGCTGCTCGACAACGCGCTCACCTTCACCGAGGGGCGTATCGACATCTTTGTTGGGCTCGCCGGTGACCGTCCTTACGTCCGGGTCAAGGACGAGGGCCCGGGGATGGAGCAGGACACGCTCGACCACATGCTCCAGGCCCCCTTCATCCAGGGCGATTCATCTTCCACACGTGCCACCGGAGGCCTCGGACTGTCGCTCTACATCGCGAAGCAGACGATCGCAGCCTCGCAGGGCCGGCTTCAGGCGACGACCGATCCCGAACGAGGCTCGTCGTTCACGATGTTCCTCACCTCGCCCGGCGCGTAGTTCCTACGGGAGCGGCTGCGGCGGAGGAGGTCCCACGTAGTTGGCGCTCGGGCGGATCAGACGATTGTCCGCCGCCTGCTCCAGGATGTGAGCGGTCCACCCGATCACGCGGCTCGAAGCAAACGTCGGCGTGAACAACGTGCGGGGGATCCCGATCCGGTCCATCACAACGCCCGCGTAGAACTCGACGTTGGCGTACAGCTTCCGACCCGGCTTGAGCTCCTCGAGCACCGCCACCACGGTCTTTTCGATCTTCTTGGCGAGGTCGACGTTCGGTCCGCCGAGCTTCTCGGCCACTCCGCGGAGCATCATCGACCGAGGATCGTCGGTCTTGTACACCCGGTGGCCGAAGCCCATGATCCGATCCCCCGAGTTCACCGCATCCCTGATCCACTTCTCTGCGTTCTCCGGCTTCCCGATCGCGTCGAGCATGTCCAGGGCCCGGGATGGCGCCCCTCCGTGAAGCGGGCCCGAGAGCGCTCCGATCGCGCCGATAACTGCGGAGCCCAGATCGGCACCGGTCGAAGTGATCACGCGCGCGGTGAACGTCGATGCATTGAAGCCGTGGTCGATCGTCGAGATGAGGTAGTGCTCGATCGCACGCGCGTGCTCGGGCTCGGGCACCTCGCCCGTGAGCATGTATAGGTAGTTGGCGGCGTAGGGAAGATCCGCGTGCGGCTCGATCGGTTCCCGTCCCTCCCGGAGCCGGTAGAGCGCCATGATCAAGGTAGGTGTGACCGCGCAGATCCGCAGAGCCTGTTCCTTCAGCTCGTCGTACGAGATATCGAGCCATGGTTTGAGGTCGAGGCTCGAAGTGATCATCGATAGCGCGGTGCGGAGCGCGTCGAGCGGGATGAACTGATCGCCGAGGTTGGCGATCTCCGGCAAGAGATCGCGCGCTCCGGCGGGAACCTCACGAAGTGGTGCCACCTTCTCGGTGAACCGTGCGCGCTCGACATCGTTGGGAAGCTCGCCCTCGAACAAGAGATGCCAGACGTCCTCGATCGTCCGATGCTCGGCGAGCTCTACGGCGTTGTACTGGCGGTAGTGATAGAACCCCTCGAGCCCGCGGACGTCACCGATGGTGGTCTCTGCAACCGCCACCCCTTCGAGTCCCTTCGGAACCTCGGCGGCGAGCTTCTCGAATGGCTGGATGCGTGCGATGTTCATCAGGTCCCGGAGCGAGACGATGCCCTTGAGGGACGCCTTATCGACGACGGGGATGTGGCGGTAGCCCTTCTCGGACAACGACGCGAACGCATCCTCGATCGGTGCATCCGGGGAAACCGTGTCGGGGTCCTCGGTCATCCACTCCGACACCTTGGTGGCCGAAGGCTCGGCCCCCGAACTCGCTACTCGGATCAGGTCCCGCTCGGTGAGGATCCCCACGGGTCGCTCACCGTCGACCACGACAACGGAGCCGACCTTCTCGTCGACCATCCGGGCGGCAACATCCGCCACTGTTTCGGACGAGGTTGCGGTCACCACCGGGCTGCTCATGATCTCGCCCACGGTGCGCGTCTTCTTGGCTTTGTCTGCCGTCACGATATTCCTCCGTCAGTCATCTGTATCGACATTCTGCACGCCATCAACGGTGCCGAGTTCAACCACAACGTCCTGCAGATGGACCGCCGCCGGGAGCTTGACCAGCATCACCAAACGCTCCCCCGTCTCACCTTCCCGGTGCACCTTGATCGACTCGATGTGCCCGCCGTGACCCTCGATCACTTCACTGAGGTTGCCCAGCCGGAGGCCCGGAGATACGTCGACAACGAGGCGAGTGAAGCCGGGTTTCAGACGGTCGATGACCGCCTTGCGGACGTAGCGGAGGAGGAAGAGCGATATGAGTACGGCCCCGGTAACGACGAGCGCGCCGATCTCGAACCCGAGAGCCACCGCGGTTCCGATCGCCGCGGTCGCCCAGAGCGACGCGGCGGTCGTGAGACCCTTGACGCTGACACCCTGCTGGATGATCGCGCCGGCGCCGAGGAATCCGATCCCGGTAACCACCTGTGCAGCGACCCTGGTCGGGTCGACCCGGACCTCGGGGACGCCCTCGAACTCGGAGAGACCGTAGGCGCCGAGCATCGTGAACAGCGCGGCGCCGAGGGACACGAGGATGTGGGTGCGGAAGCCTGCCGGCTGATCGGAGATCTCTCGCTCGAAACCGATCGCGCCGCCCAGGGCGCCGGCCAGCAGAACCCTCAGGATCAGATCGCCGGTACTGAGCTCGGGCACCTCACGCCACCCGCCTCCCGTCGTCTCGCTCGGATATCGCGTTCCTATCGAACGTATACCGAGCCGGTCACACCCCCGAACCCGAAGGCCGGGATCTCTCGATCCGATGCGGAGCGATCGTTGTGTGCTGCTCCCCGATCCGTGCAGGCCGTGGCTCGGGGGCCGGGTTCCATATGGTGGTGACGACCGCTCCGTCGATCCGGCGGATCGAAGACAGTGCCGGCACCTCGAGATCCAGCAACGTTCCGGTCGCCTCGAGATGCCCCTCCCCCAGTGCGGCGGTGACGAGTGGCTCCAGAGCGAAGCACTCCCAGAGCTGCACCGCCTCCACGCCGGTGGCGGCGAGACTCAGCCCGAAGTCGAACGAGTGACTCCCGAGGAGCTGAGCGCCGGGGGTCTCCACGTCCGGTCCGGCAGCATCGGAGCGGGTCGGCATCGGTCCTCGGCTGATGTTGCCGGTGCAGCGCATCAAGGTGATCGCGAGATGAGCTCCGGTGACCTCGTACTCGAACACGCCTTCGGCGAGGACACCGCGCCCCCCGGCGAACACGAATCCACGCGCCGGCCAACAAGGTGAGGGTGGCTCGGTGGGCCCGCCTTCGCTCGTCAGCGGTCGCTCCACGATCTCGAACGGTGCTCCCGCGAGACTTCCCGACGCCGCTTCGGGGAGAGCGACCAGCAGGCGCAGCCGGTGGTCGGGAGCGTGGTTGTCCACATCGGCGCGAAGGCGGATGAAGTCCTCGCCCTCGACGCGCCACGCGCTCAGAGTTACCTCGCTGCGCGCGGTCGAGAACCGAGCAGCATCTCCCGGAGCGACCGCCGCGATCTCCGCATCGCCCTCGGGGCAGAAGGTGTAGAGATCGCCAACATCCCCGAGGTCCTCGACGCTCAACTCGATCGATGAATCGTCAAGCGCGAATGCGACCGCGCCGTCTCGGAACTCGGGCGTGAGCTGCTCCGGGTTCGGCTCGAACTCCTCCATCACACGCCAACCTAGGGAGGGAACTCCGTAACGCTCGAACGGTGACGGGTTGAAGACGAGAACGCCGGTCTGCTCCACCAAAACCGCAAGATGCCCCAGCGCCAGCGACACGATCTGCGATGCGAGGTCGGTTACCTCGGTGGTCCGACGATCCACCGCGGCGGCGACCTCGTCGGTCGAGCATCCGCACACGGAATCGTGCGCGCCGTTGAGGTGAAGGAGATACCAAGCCTCGGCGAGATCCTCGGCCGGCCACTCGACCCCGGGTACCAACGCGGCGAGAGGTTCTGCGTAGCGCTCGAGGAAGTGTTCCGCCTGGGCGCGTTCGATCTTCTGGCGGGGCCGTACCGAGTAGGTGTTGGGAAGGAGATTGGCGCGCGCCGCCGACCTCAGCTCACCATGGACAGTGAGAGAGGGAGGTTCCAAGGCTCTGATGTGTTCCGCGTACGACGTGAGCTCGATATCCATCCCCGCAGAAACCGCTCGGGCGATAGCGCGAGGAAGATCCCTCCACGGGGGCTCGTGGTCGTCACCGATGGGGATCAGCGCAGACTCCTCCGGCATCAGGAATCCGTCGAGCCGCGCCACCTCGGACTCGATCCGCTCGGCGAACCCGGCCCCCGATGACTCGATGTTTCTTCCCTGCCCGTAGCTGCACGCCAGGTAGAAGGTCTTCGCGCTGGATCCGTCGGGCGAGGTCCACGCGAACCTGGAGGCGGTGACCTGCGAGGGAGCCCCCCGCCACACGATCGCATCGGCGAGCCCGGACAGGGCAAGGATCTGGGGCATCTGCCCGATGTGCCCGAACTGATCGGGTAGGTAGGCGACCGCCGGATCCCCCCCGAGCTCGCGGGAGCGGGCGATTCCGTCTTCGAGGTTCCGCACGATCGACTCACCCGATACCAGGAACTCGTCGGCCAAGGTCACCCACGGCCCGATGGACAGGGCGCCCGAAGTGATGTGCCGCCTGATGTCGGCCTCGCGCTCGGGGCGGACGTCTAGGTAGTCATCGACCATCGCGGTCTGTCCGTCGAGATGGAAGTGGGTCCATCCCTCGACCTCCTCCACGAGTTCCAGCACGAGATCGAGGGTGGGTACCAGTTTGTCGCGGAACTCCTCGAACGGTAGGTACCACTCGCGGTCCCAATGCGTATGCGCAACGAGCCTGACAGATCGCATCCAGGAAGTATGGAGCCAAGGCTCGGCCCGCGTCTCGTAGCATCTAGCGATGCCCCGCAGCGGATCCCGGAAAGGTCGCGTCCTCGCCGCGGGCGCGTTCGTCGTTGCTGTGGCGATCGCCGCCGTTGCCATCGCGATGCGGGAACCGGGCCCCCAGGGAGGCGACGCGGCGCGGCGAGTGGGAGCCGAGGACCGTTCCTTCGACACGAACGATCCTCTCGAACGAGCCTGCGGGATCGATCCAGTCCTACTTGCCAGACTGTGGCGAGGAAGCGACGGCGTGCACGATCAAGACATCATCTTCGTGCCGCACGAACCCAACTACGTGGGCACCCTGGCCTACACCAGTCACACCGGACCCTGGGACTACGTCGCCGGCGTGCCGCTCGTTCTCTACGGTCCCGGGGTCGTGCCCGAACGTCCCCCCGTCGATCGACCGGTCACGTTGGCCGACGTCTACCCGACCGTCGGTCGCTTGCTCGATCTTGACCTTCCGGCGCGAGAAGGACGGCCGCTGCGTGAGGCGATCGACGGATCGCTTGCGCCTCCGAAGTTGATCGTTTCGATCATGTGGGACGGGGTTGGGAACAACGTCCTCGATCGATGGCCCGGCTGGTGGCCCGTGCTCGAGCGTCTGGCCGCCAACGGCGTCTCTTACACCAACGCGACCATCGGCTCATCCCCCTCGATCACGCCCTCGACGCACTCGACCCTCGGTGCCGGCGCGTTCCCGCGCGACCATGGCGTCACCGCGATCAAGTACCGAACCGACGACGGAGACGTGAGGGAAGCCTTCGATGACATCAAACCCGAGGACCTGAGGCTCACCACCTACGGCGACGATGTCGATCGTCTGCTCGATAATGAACCGAAGGTGGGCCTGGTCGCGTGGCAGCCGTGGCACATCGGCATGATGGGTCACGGCGCTCAGAGTCCCGGTGGCGACAAGGACGACTTGGGATTGATCACCGGAAAGACCAGCGGGGTCCTGGTCGAGACGAATCCCGACTACTACACCGCTCCGTGGGGCAAGGGGTCACCCGATCCCGCCGGGCTCGAGCGCCGCCTCGACGAGGTCGATCGAGCCGACGGCGAGGCCGACGGCCGCTGGGAGAACCAGGTCGTCGCCGACCAGAAGAGCAATCCGGCGTGGGTGGAATGGGAGGCGGACCTGATGATCGACCTGATCGAGCGCCGGGGTTACGGAGACGACACTGTTCCCGATCTTCTGTTCGCCAACTTCAAGGCCACCGACCTCGTCGCCCACCAGACCACGATGGACTCACGTCAGATGGCCCTGGTCCTTGAGGCCCAGGACAGGGCTCTCGGGCGATTGGTCGACCACCTCGAGAACGAGGTCGAGGACTTCACGGTCATCCTCACGGCGGACCACGGCAGCACGCCCAACGCCGCGAGGACTGGGGCCTGGGCGATCCTGACGGATGAGCTCACCAAGGATCTCAACCGGCACTTCTCGATCCCGAAAGGCGAGAAGCTGATCCAGACGATGCCCGCTCACGGGATCTTCATCGATCCAACTGTTGCGGAGAGGGCCGGTGCCTCGCTCGACGCGATCGCCCGGTATCTGAACGCCTACACGATCGGGATGAACTGGACGGACCCTGAGCCCCCGGCCGGGTACGAGGAGCGTGCGGATGAACCCGTGTTCGAAGCGGCGTTCCCCACCGAGATCCTGGACGATGCGATGGAGTGCGCGGGAGCGTCCAGCCGCTCCTGAGCGCGAGAGATCGAGCGGACCGGGAGGGAACCCAACTTCCGCTCGATCTCTCTCGATCGCCGCATTCCGATCAGTCGTGGTTTACGCCGGCCACCACCCAATCGATCTGGGCGAACGTGTCGTTGTAAACGATGTTCACCAGGTCCTCGCCGTACACGATCTTCGAGCTGTCCCACGACCACGGGATCCACAGAGCCAACTCGGTCAGCCGGCGGTTGAGTTCCTCCCACGCGGCGTCACGTTCCGGACCGAGCGGAATCATCAACGCATCCTGGATCGCCGCGTTGATCTCGGGATCATCGATTAGCGAGTAGTTCTGGTTCGACGACTCGGAGATGTTGTCACCGTTGAACAGAGGCTCGATGAACGTCGACGCGTCGGGGAAGTCTGAGCACCATCCTGCGGAGGTGCCTATACCGACGTTCTGCGAGGGCACTTGGTAGAACTGCGTGTACTGGTTCGGAAACGCCGGCGTCTTCACGTTGAGGTTGGAGAATCCGAGCTCCTCGAGGTCCGTCCGGACCGACTCCGCGATCTTGTCGTGAGGCGTGTCCGAAGCACCCACAACGAGCACCTTTTCGTCATACCCGTCCGGATAGCCGGCCTCGGCCATCAGCGCCCTCGCCTTCTCCATGTCACCTGCCATGTTCGGAGAGGCGAACGGGTTGAACTCGTCCGACGAAAGCCCACCGGGCAGATTCTGCGGAATGATGCTCGTCGCGATCGGGCCGGTGATCGGGCCCCCGAATACGGTCTTGATGTTCGCTCGGTCGATCGCGAACTCGACCGCCTCACGCACCAACGGGTCGTCGAACGGTTCGACCTGCGTGTTCATGAAGATGAAACGGGTGCACGGGTTGACCTCGTTGACGAACCTCTCCTTCAGTTCCGGGTCGGAGAGGACACGCTCGAGCGACGGTCCCTGTGGGTTCACGTCGAGCCCGAGGTCGTACTCGCTGTCGAACACCTTCTGAACGCCGACGTCGTTGTCGAAGCCGAGCTTCCAGTCGACCGCATCAACGTAGGCCTTGCGCACGTCGTCGGTGCCCTCGTCCCAATGCTCGTTGCGTTCGAGGGAGATCTGCTCCTCGGGCACCCATTCGCTGATGAAGTACGGGCCGCTCGCAACGACATGGCTGTCGTAGTTCGAATCTTGGTCCTTGTCCCACTGCTCGGCGTATTCCTGCGGAACCGGAGATGCGGCCGGCATCGACAAACGCAGCGGGAAGTCCCCCACCGGGTCGGTGAGGTGGAAAACGATCGTCTTATCGTCGGGAGTCTCGATCCCGGTGATCTCGTCTGCCTCGCCGTCGGCGAAGTCCTGCGCTCCCTCGATCACCAGGTAGTAGAAGGGATAGCCGCCACCGACCGATGGGATGAAGATGCGCTCGATCCCGTACTTCATGTCGTGGGATGTGATCTCCTCGCCGGTGACACCGGGAACGTCTTCCCCACCGAGCGCGGGTCCGTACTTGATCCCGTCCTTGAGCGTGAACGTGTAGGTCAACCCGTCGTCACTTGCTTCGCCTGTACTGGTAGCGAGGTCGGGAACGAGCTGGTGAGCAACCTCGCGATCGTTGTCGGCCGGGAAGGTAACCAGCTGACGCAAGACCCCGCGGTAAAGGAACGCGCCCAACGTGTAATAGGAGGACGCCGGGTCCATGAAATCGATGTCCGAGGTCCCCGCGATGCGCAGGGTTCCCCCCTTGGGGATCTCGTCCTCGGCTACACCACGGTTGTCATCACCGGATGGCCCTCCGCCCGAGCCCCCATCACCACCACACGCCGCAGCCAGAAGCGCCACGACGAACAACGCGGAGACGATCCTCGTCCCCCTGCGCATCCGTGACATGAACGTCCCCTTCCTCTAGGCGGGCCTGTCTACTACCGCTGTAGTAGTCCCTCTCTACTACACCTGTAGTAGGAGTGCGTCAAGCACTAGATGGGGGGCCCTGGTGGAGGGCGGGAGGCCTCAGGCGGCGAGCGAGGCGACCAGGAGGGCCTGGCCCAGGTGGTACGTAACGATGATGCCCAGAGGCGCCCACGCGGCCGGTCGTACGAACCGGGACCAGCCGATCAACGTGTCGGACAGGTAGAAGAGGAGCGCCCCGGCGATCGCCAGCGGCTCCCCTGTCACCACCGCGGCCGAGACCATCAGCGTGATGACCGCGGTGTAGGCCGCCACCGGATTACCCAGGGACGCGTTGTGTTCACTCGCACCGCGAACGATCCTCCGAGCAAGAGGGAAGCCTGCGACCACCAGGACGACGGTGGCCACCGTCCAGGCGGTCCCAGAACCGGACTCGATCCGCAGTCCGACGATGTAGCTGACGTGTCCCAACAGGAACGCCGCAAGCCCCGGCACGAAACGATCCGGAAGCATCAGGAAGACATCTCCCACGAGCCCGAAACAGAGGGCGACCGCGAACGCGACCCGCTGAGCGTCATCGGAGGCATCGATGGTCGCGGCCGCAACGATCAGGAACGCCAGCGTGGCCGGCTTGAGGAAGTACTCGAGCCGTTTGCTCTTCTTGAGCACCGCGGTCCAGTCGCCCACGGCGAGTACCCCGGCCGCCACGAGGGCCACCCATGCGGAAGTTGTCAAGGGGTCCATTCTTCGAGCGTGATCGCGTAGATGCGGTGGTCCTCCCAGACCCCGTTGATGTTCAGGTACTTCAGCGCCAGTCCCTCGAATCTGAATCCGGATCTCTCCAGGACCTTGATCGAACCGACGTTCCTCGAGATGACTCCGGCCTGGACCCGGTGGAGGTTCGCGGTCTCGAACGCGTATCGCAGAGTGAGCCCAACCGCCTCGGTGGCATAGCCCTTGCCGTTGTGATCCCGCCCGACGAAGTATCCGAGCGTCGTGTTGTGCCACGCGCCCCTGACCACGTTCGACAGCGCCACGCGGCCAACCAGTTCGTCGGAGTGATTCAGGAATATCCCGAACGCGAACCCCTGATCTGCGGCAGCCTGCACCACACCACGTTCGATGTCGGCCGCCTGTGCTTCCAGGGTCCAGAAATCCTCCCTGCGCCGCGGCTCCCACGGGGTCACGAACGTGCGGTTGGCGAGGCGTAGCTCGAAGAGCTTGACCGCATCGGCCGCGCTCAGGGGTCGGATGTTAAGACGCTTCCCTCTTTCCACCAGGTGAGTCTGCCCTACGAGTTGGTCGAGGAGAAGTGTTGGTAGTCCTTGGCCGAGCTCCAGTAGCCGCCCCAACCCCAACCGACCTTGGAGAAGGCTCGCACGACTCCCCCGCCGGCGTGGATCATCCCCGGCAGGTCCTGGGACCGATCGACGTAGCGAGCCCCCTTCTTAGGAGAGACCGATCCGTCGCTGCGCACGTACGGGTTCTGCACCGGGTTGATATCGATAGCGCGCCCGTAGGCATGCTCGGACCAGTGATCGGTTCCGGCAACGAACCGGCAGTTGAATGCCGACGTGTTGTTGTGCCTCATCGAGCGACCGTCGTCTGCGTCGTATGCATCGACGAGCTTCATGCGCTTGATCGGGAATCTCTTCTTGAACAGTTTCGAGAACACCTCGACCATGTTGTGCGCCTGGCGCTTGTTCACCACGAGCTTGCCGTCGTGGACCTCCTTGTCGAACCCCCAGTAGTTGAGGCGGATGAGCCGCAGCCTCTTCATCGGCACCGGACAACCCTTGTGCCACGACACCCCGCGCATCCGCTTGGCGATGTCCTTCGGGATCTTGGACACCTCGGCATGGAACGTCTCTTTGGCCTGAGCCGCCGCCGTCCCGAGAGGGGCGGCCCGGCGCCCATGAACCGGTCCGAGAGATCCCGCGACGAGCAGAACGCACAACGATGCCCCGGCCACTGCCGACCGCCTGACCATCGCTACAGGTTACAGGCGACGGGTACCGGGAGGTAGTCGGAACGGACAAACCAAGCATTTCGGGCACCGTCCATTAGAGCCTTTAGTTTCCCATGTGCAACACATGTGACATGCTACTCACATGTCAAAGATGATCCAGGTGCGAAACGTCCCCGATCGTCTGCACCGAGAGCTGGTGCGGCGAGCGCGCGCTCGCGGCCAAAACCTCACCGATTTCGTCCAGTCGATCCTCGAGAGAGAAGTGGCCCGTCCTCCGGCGGCGGAAGTCTTCGAGCGGATCGCCAAGAGGGGGCAGGTGTCCCTTGGTCGTTCCGCGGCCGATCTCATCAAACAGGAGCGAGCGTCCCGGGAGGCCTCCTGAGGATCGTCGTCGCCGACGCATCCGCGATCGTGGAGTACCTCCTTCGCACGGAACACTTCGAGTGGGTCGAAAACACGATCGTCAATCCCGATCACGATCTGCACGTCCCTGCGCTATGTGATGTAGAGGTGACCTCCGCTCTCCACCAAGCCCTTCAGGCCGGTGCCCTCGATGAGCGAAGAGCCGAAGAGGCGATCGAGGACCATCTCGATCTACCCCTCACCAGACATGGGCACCGATCACTCATCGTTCGGATGCTGGATCTGCGCGACAACTTCTCCGCGTACGACGCGACCTATGTCGCCCTCGCCGAGCTTCTCGGAGGAGACCTGCTGACGGGGGACGTGCATCTCGCCAGGGCGGTGCGCACTCACGC
>WHTI01000056.1 GCA_009377815.1 Actinomycetota bacterium | reverse complement strand
GGCGCGGGCCACCGGCCACCGCGGCGTCGAGTCCCACGCCCTGATCATCATGCTCAAGCTCCCCAAGCGTCAGGGCTTCACGGTGTCGCTGGGCTACGGCATCTCGGGGGGCGGCGAGGTCCGAAAACCCGGCGTGGACTAAGGGGTAAAGAGCGACCCTCGATAGCCGTAGGGGAACAGGGTGCTCAGTCCGTCCGCAGTGGGGATCTCGACTGGGAGCCGGCCTCGAGCGTCGCCCTCGCCGAACAGGACCCTGGTCAGCGCGGTGAGCGACGGCCACCGGAACCCGTAGGTCGAGAGGTAGGTAGGCGCGTCGTCCAGATGAGCGACGTCGTACGGCTCGTTCATCGACACCACGATCACCGGGATGCCGGTCTCGCGCAGCGCCGCGATCAGGTCTTGCTGTCCCGGCCTTCTCCACGCGCTGTTGGTCGAGACAAAGACGAAGCTCTTACCCTCAGCGGCCGCAACTGCGGTATCGATCGCTGCTGCGTTCGGAGTCGTGCCGGTATCGAGCACCTCGGGAGTGACCCCTCGGAGACGGAACAATGCATCGAGGGTGTTCAGCGTCGTCGGCCCCCAACCGGCAAGCAGGGCCGACTGTCCGGTGTTGGCGTCGAGCGGCAGGATCCCATCCGTGTTTCGGAGCAGTGTCACACTCCCCCGGCCGACCTTGTCGGCCACTACCTGGTGCTCCGGCGTCCCGACGACCTCGGAGACCCGGGTTACGTCGACGAGGACCTCTCCGTCGAGCAGGCCTCTCTTAGCCTTGAGACGGAGGATCCGGCGAACCGAGCGATCGATGCGCTGCTCGGAGATCTCTCCGATCGCAACCGCGTCGAGGACCCCCTGGATCGATTCATCCATCTCCGGAGGCATGAGCATGAGATCGGCCCCGGCCTTGATCGCCTCGACCGGGATCCGGTCGTCCGGGAACATCTGACGGACACCCTCCATCGTCAGCGCGTCGGTCACGATGACTCCGTCGAAGCCCATCTCCTTGCGTAGCAGGTCGGTAAGGATCGGGCGCGACAAGGTCGCCGGTACGCCGCTGTCGTCGAGAGCCTCAACGAGGATGTGCGCGGTCATGATCGCGTCCACGCCGGCATCGATCGCGGCCTGGAACGGGGGCAGGTCGATCTTGTTCAACTCGGCGAGGTTGTGATCGATCACCGGAAGATCCGTGTGCGAGTCCGTGCCGGTGTCCCCGTGCCCGGGGAAGTGCTTGGCGGTCGATGAGATGCCGGCGTCGTGGAAGCCCTTCACCTGTGCTTCGACGAACCGGGACACGAGCCCCGCTCGGGAGCCGAACGAACGGATGCCGATCACGGGATTGGCCGGGTCCATGTTCACGTCGGCAACCGGCGCGAAGTTCTCGTTGATGCCGATGGCGAGCAACTCATTGCCCGTGATCCGAGCGGCCGAACGAGCCAGCTGCGTCTTCCGCGTCGCCGCGACCGCCATGTTTCCGGGGAACTGGGTGAACGGCTCGAGGAGACGCGACACGAGTCCCTGCTCCTGATCGGCGGCGATGAGCATCGGTACCCCGGCCCCCGACCCGGTCGCCTTGGTCTGGATCTCGTTGGACAGGCTCGCGACCTGCTGGGGGGAGTCAACGTTGTTGGAGAACCCGAAGTAGATGATCCCTCCGACGTGGTACTTATCGATCAGACCCTCGAAGTCATCGACTCCGTAGAGATCCTGGTTTGCCTGGATCATCGCGGGATCGGGATCGTTCAACGACGTTCCGAATCCATGGACCATAAACATCTGCCCGACCTTCTCCTCGAGCGTCATCTCGTCGAGGAGTTCGCGGATCGGTCCCCTCTGGATGCTCGACGAAGGGACGTTCCCTGGGGTCTGCGCGACGGCCGCCGGGGCGAGCGACGCCACCAAACCTAGGAGAGCGAACAGCGTCAGGGCGCGCCGATGGAGCTTCGAGGTCTGCATGGAGCCAGACTAGAGAGCCGGGGGCCGGCTCGCTAGAGGGTTCCTCCCGGGATTCAATCCGGAGGCGCTTGGGGCGGCTTCACGTAGTCACGAGCCGCCTGTCGAGCGGCCCCAGTGACGGCCCCGATCAGCCCGATCCACATCGCTTTCTTCGCGATCGGGGCCGGATCGTCGGCCTGCGGCGGTTCTTCCCTCGTCGCCAGCCGCCATCCGGTCGTCACGACGTAGGTCGCCAGCTTGACCGCGAGGACCCCGGCCAGCGTCGCCAGGATCGTCTTGAGGAACGACGACTTCCCCTGCTCCTTCTCCTCAGCCATCTCGCCTCCGTCATTCATCTTCGTCTTCTCGTTGTACCCCTAGCATCTCGTCTAGTTCTTCCCCACCTTCGACCGGCCCCAGCGCGATGACTCGATCCCCGCCGGCCAGGACGAACGTCGGCTTGGGCCGATAGGTCCACCGCCTACCGCGTTGCACCGCCAGCACGAACATGCCTGTCTCGGTTTCGATCTGCAGCTCCTTGATCGACTTCCCATCCGCCGGCGAACCCCCCTGCATGTCGCCCTCATACCCAACTTCGTCGCTCTCGATCAGTGCTGCAGCAATGACCGGGTGCAGTTCCTCACCGGCTTCGACCAGGCGCGTCATCTCCCGGGCCGAATCGAAGATGGTTTCCGACGCGCTGGCGAGTCGCAGCAGGCCTCGGAGATCGTCGGGGTTGCGCGCCTCTTGTGCACTCCTGAGCACCCAGGACTCGAGTTCGTCGTGGACCGCATCGGAGCGAGCCTCGAGTGAGGTGACCTCCGCCGCCAGCGCACGATCGTTGAACAACAGCGACGAGTAAGCGAGGCCGACGGCCACCTCAGCCGAGTTCTTCATCTCTACGAGAAGGTCCACCGCGCGGTCGAGGTCGGACAGCACGATCTCGGGTCCCTCCGGAGGTTCGGGCAGTGGGGGAGCGCCCATCAGCTTGCGGGCGAGGTCGACGCCGTCCTCCGGTCCCTTCATCAGGAGGACGTCACCCTCCGAGATGACGAAGTTGGCTCCCGGATCGAGATCCCAGTCACCTTCGGTGCGCGTGGCGATGATCCACATGCCGATCTCGACCGGCATCGAGAGCTCGGTGAGGGTTTGGCCGATCGCCGGTGCGCCCTCGCGGACCTTCACGCGCGAGACGATCTCGTCTGCGTGTTTCAGGTCCATACGGAGGTCGTCGACGATCCCGAGGCCGGAGTAGACGACGTGAGCGATGTCCTCCGCGGCGTCGGCGATCTTCTCGACCGCCGAGGCGATCGATAGCACGCCGGCCATGTGTTCGGCATCCTCGGGACTGCGCGCCGCGAGGATCGAGAGCTTCCTCAGGGAGTGGATGTGCTCGGACATGCGTTCCTCGAGACGCCTGACCTCTCGGGCGAGGTCTTCGTCGCCGAAGAAGACTGAGGCGTATGCCAGATCCACCATGAGCTCAGAGACGTCTTTGATCTCCGCCAGGAGCCCTTTAACGGTACGTGGAGCTTCTTCCGACTGGCTATGCGGACCTTCTCCGTTCACCTTCTGATTCCCCCTTTTCAACGCCTACGCTACTCCGAAGAGACCGAGAGCCACCACGAGGCAGATCACCCCGAGGAGGTCCATCCCGCTCGAAACCAGTGGGATGGTGTGGTTGTCGGGATCGAGTCCCAATCGATACGTGACGATCGCGGCGTAGTAGCCGATCGCACCGGCGACGACGGTCGCTAGTAGGCCGCCGACCATCACGACGCCGATGAACCTGAATGCGCCGGGGTAGTCGGCTCCGATGAGTTGCGCCGCGATCAGGGTGGTCACCGCGGTGATGCTGTAGACGAGGATCCCGAGAACGAAGGCGATACTCCCGTCGAGCAGTGCGGCCGCATCCGGCTTGGCCGTCGGTGTCACTGCTCCGAGATGCAACTTCGATCCGAGGCGAGCCGCCAGGATCGAACCGAGCGCGCCGGTGTTCTCCAGGAATCCCGGGATGATCATCAGGAACGCAGGGAACGGCTTGAAGACATCCTCGAAGCGCGGCTCCACGACCGTGCCGGCCAGGACGTCGAGCACGATCGCCACCGTGAGGACCGGGAAGCTCTCCTTCACGATCCGGCGCACGACCGGGTAGGCGCTTCGCCACCCGATGGCCAGTGAAAGCGCCGCCGCACCCACGGAGACCATCCCGATCACGGGGGTAACGATGTCGATGGCCACGAGGTACGAGGCGACCAGAAGGAACGGCAGCGTGACGACGTCCCCCACGGTCAGGATCAGGATCGACCCCACCGAGTCCAGATCCCACCCCCTGCGGTACGAGGTGATCGAAAGGTAGACGGTGAACGCGAGCACGAACGCGGACGACAGCAGGCCCCCGACCAGCGCTACCGAGATGAAGTCCCACGTCGATACCGTGTCGATCCCAAGGAGGCCGGCGATCGAGCGAGCCAGGATGCCCATCGTCACCGAGGTCGAGACGGTGAGCAATGTCGCGGAGTAGACGTTCTGGAAAAGCGCGCCGTTCCGATCGCGGGACACCTCGAAGAGACCGGTGTGGATCGCGGTTCCCAGCCGAGCCGCCATCCCGCCGAAGATGTTTCCTCGCATGCCTATGGACACCGGGATGAGAACGAACAGCCCTTTCACCTCTCCCAGTCGGTGGTCCATCGACACCAGGGTCAGGCCCGCTATCAAGGAGGTCGTTGCGGAGATCGTCACCGCGATGCCGGCCTGCTTGACGGTGGCCCGTTCGGAGCCCCAGTAGTCACGGACCTGCCGGGCGGGGTCGGCGACCCTCCGGGCGGTCCCCCGAAGTGCCCTGGCGGGGCCCAGTAGGGCCCGCGCGAGCAACCCAAGCAACCTCAGGGGTACTTCGAGGGAAGAACGCCGTGGTTTCTCGGGTTGTTTATTCAAATGAGGGAACCCCAAACCGCTTGAGGGCGTCTGTACGAATAGTTACCAAGAGCAGCACGGGTGGAAAGAAGTAGCAGGAGAGGAGTACCGATGGGATCTGAAAAGCAAGCGATCCGGGGCCAGCGGCCTCTCGGGCTCCCTCGGGCCTCACAGAAGTACCCCGAGGGAAGGGTTTGCGACCACCCAGGATGCGAGACGAAGCTCTCGACCTATAACCGCCGGGACCGATGCTGGGCGCACGCGGAGATGAAGGTTCCCCGGTTGCGCGGGCGGAAGCCCGCCGCCGGATCAGCCTGATCAACGGGTAGTTCCCGCAAGAGTCGGTCGCGTCGCGATATATCCTGTGCTGAGGTTCACAGGACGATCTTCCGACGGAGGCACCCCTATATGCGTGCACGGCTCGCCATTCTCCCGGTTCTTCTGGTTGCAGTCGTCGCGACCCTTCCTATGCCCCCGGCGGTCGCCTCCTCTGGCGATGGGCTCTATCTCTCTCAGGCCGACCCCGGCGACGAGAGCAATGAGCAGAACCAGGGCGGGGGCGGCGAGGATGAGGAGACCCAGGAAGGGGCCGCCGAGACCGAGACTGGTCCGCTGTGGACCTATCAGATGGCACGGATGTCCCTCGCCCTCCTGCTAGTGCTGTTCCTCGGAGCGGGCTTCTGGTACTACCGCTTCGTCGTCACGCGCCAGCGAGGCTAGCGGCGCGCTAGCCAGGGCACTAGGTGGGATCTCCCAAACTGATCGAGCCGTTCATCGCCCGCCGGGTCGCGCGCCGGGTCGCCGGCGACCCCCATCCCGGTTCCTATCTACTGGATCGCCTGCAGCGCGATCTCGAGATCGCCGTTCCGCGCGCGGAGGAACTCGTGGCCGGGATCACCCGCATCCGGCCCCCGGCTCCCGTCGAATGGAGGTTGATCGATCGCGCGACGTGGGCGGAAAGCAACATCCAGAGCATGCAATCGATGCTGGCTCCGATCGCGGAGAAGGTCGGAGAGCGGATCGAGAAGGCAGCGCTGCCCGTCCGCTTGGCGCAACGGTCGCTGTTGTCCGTGGAGGTCGGTGCTCTTCTGGGTTACGTGTCGCGCCGGGTTCTCGGTCAGTACGATCTGCTGCTCGGCGGCGGATCTCAACCGGGCTCCCAGAACGACGGGGTCCTCTACTTCGTTGGACCCAACATGGTTGAGACGGAGCGCCACCTCGGCTTCGTTCCGGAGGACTTCGCACTGTGGGTCGCGGTTCACGAGATCACCCATCGGTTCCAGTTCGCCGGGGTGCCGTGGCTGCGCACTCGCTTCTTCTCTTTGATGCACGCGTATCTAGATACGGTCAATCTCGACGCGCGCAAGTTGACCGAACGACTCAAGGAGGGAGTGCGCAGGCTCACCGACCGGTCGATCCCGAGCGAGGAGCGGAACCCCGTATATCTCCTGTCCTCGACCGAGCAGCGCGAGATCATGGACCAGATCCAAGCCCTGATGTCGGTAGTCGAAGGCCACGGGAACTTCGTTATGGATGCGGTCGGCGAGGACGTCATCCCCTCGTTCCGGCGGATGCGTCACGTCTTCGAGGGGCGGCGCAAGCAGTCGTCACTGGCGCAGCGAGCGATGAACCACGTCCTCGGTCTCGAGATGAAGCTGCGCCAGTACGAGATCGGCCGCGAGTTCTGTGATCAGGTCGCGGCCGAGGGCGGCCTCGACGCGGTCGCACGGATCTTCGAAGACGAGGACGGGTTCCCAACCCTTGAGGAACTGCGCTCTCCCGGCGAGTGGCTGCGGAGAGTGGCGTGACCGAGAAGCCGATCGGTGGTCCGGGCTACCCGGTCGTTGAGTCGGCGCTCCACGCGATCGACCGGAACGGGATGCTCGATCGCGGGGACATCGTGGTCGTTGCGGTTTCCGGCGGCCCCGATTCTGTCTGCCTGCTCGACGTGCTGCACCGGATCTCGTCCCGGATGGAGCTGACGCTCCACGTTGCTCACGTCGATCACGGCCTGTCGGACGACTCCGAGATGATCGCAGGGCGGGTTGCAACCCGAGCCGCCGAAGCCGGTTTCGATGTGCACGTCGTGAGGGCTCCGGATCTCGCCGGCCCGAACCTCCACGCCAGGGCCCGTGAGTTCAGGTACGGGTTCTTCGACATCGTCTGCCAGCAGACCGGCGCGCGCGGGATCGCGACGGCCCACACCCTCGACGATCGAGCGGAAACGACCCTGGCTCGTCTGGTTCACGGTGCGGGGCCGGCGGTTCTTGCCGGGCTGAAACCCGCCGACGGCAACCGGATCCGCCCGCTCCTCGGGGTCCGGCGCGCCGAAACGCGTGCCTACTGCGAGGAACTGGTGCTCGAGTTCCATGACGATCCGGGCAACACCGACCTCAGGTTCGAGCGGGCTGCGGTCCGGACCAAGCTGATCGCCCCCATCGAGGAGCACTGGGGCGAGGGCGCCATCCGAGCGATCGCGACCAGCGCCGAGCGCCTGGCCGAGGACAGCGACGCCCTCGGGGACATCGCGGAGCGGTTGTACGCGGACCTCACGTCGACCGATGAGGGGAGCTTTCCCCGCGCCGCTCTCGCGGCCGTCCCACGGGCGGTGCGCAGACGCCTGCTCGAAACCGCGGTCGGCCGGGTTCGAGACCGATCGGCCGGCATCGATGAGGTGCTCGACGCCCTCGAGGGCGATCCGAAACCCGATGCCAGGTTCGCTTTGCCCGGGGGCCGGGAGATCGTCATCGAGAAGGATCGCGTCGTCGTTCTTCTGCCAGATGAGGCCGACGATGATGAGGAATAGGATGTGCCGATGACCCAGGATCCGCACCCAGACATCGAGAAGGTTCTGATCACGGCGGACGACATCGACGAGATGATCGCTCGTCTCGCGAAGCAGGTCACCGAGGATTACCGGGGCAAGGATCTCCTGCTCGTCGGCGTGCTCAAGGGCGCGTTTGTCTTCATGGCCGACCTTGCACGGGAGATCGACCTTCCGATCGAGTTCGACTTCATGGCCGTCTCTTCGTACGGATCGGCCACCAAGTCCTCGGGCGTCGTGAGGATCCTGAAGGACCTCGACTACGAGATCAGCGGGCGCGATGTCTTGCTGGTCGAGGACATCATCGACTCGGGACTGACGATCAACTACCTCCTTCGCTATCTCGAAGCGCGCCAGCCTGCGTCGCTCGAGATCTGCTCGTTGTTCTGGAAGAAGGGCGAGCAAGCGGTTCCTATGGAAGTGAAGTACCCGGGATTCGAGATCCCTCCGGTGTTCATCGTCGGATACGGACTCGACTACGCGGAGAAGTATCGGAACCTGCCGTACATCGGTGTGCTGAAGCCATCCGCGTACGGGGGCGAACCCGTCCCCGAGTAGGGTGATAGGCACCAAAAGGGGGTTCCCTAGAAACAGGGGACTGCTACCCTTGGGCCATCATGAATCGAATCTTCAGATCCGCGGTCTTTTACCTCGTCCTGATCATCGCCGTCGTCTGGATCTTCCAACTGTACCGAGGCGGAGCCGATCGCCCTCAGCAGCTCAGCTCGGTCAACGAGTGGATCGGGCTCATGGAAGACGGAGGGGTGGCTTCGGCTGAGTTCCTCACCAAGGAAGAGAAGGTGCAGGGGGAGCTTGGCGACGGAGCCGAGTACGAGCTGTTCCTCCCCACCGGCACGGTCGCGGAGCACTCTGAGTTCGCCCGTGAGGCCGGCGTGGACGTCACCGCCGATCCCCAACAGGGCTCGGTGCTGCTTTCCGTTCTGTTCCAGTTCCTCCCGATCCTGATCATCGTCGGGTTCTTCTTCTTCTTGATGCAACAGATGCAGGGCGGCGGGAACCGCGTGATGTCGTTCGGTAAATCGAAGGCGCGCCTCGTATCGAAGGACTCTCCCAAGATCACGTTCGCCGACGTCGCCGGACTGGACGAGGCGATCGAGGAACTCGAGGAGATCAAGGAATACCTCGAGGCTCCGCAGCGATTCCAGGCGATGGGCGCCAAGATCCCCAAGGGCGTCTTGCTCTTCGGGCCCCCGGGAACCGGAAAGACCCTGCTGGCCCGCGCGGTGGCCGGCGAAGCAGGGGTCCCCTACTTCTCGATCTCGGGTTCCGACTTCGTCGAGATGTTCGTCGGTGTCGGCGCCAGCCGCGTGCGTGACCTCTTCGAGCAGGCCAAGGCCAGCTCCCCGGCGATCATCTTCATGGACGAGATCGACGCCGTCGGGCGTCACCGCGGCGCCGGCATGGGCGGCGGACACGACGAGCGCGAGCAGACCCTCAACCAGCTCCTGGTCGAGATGGACGGTTTCGACGCGAAGTCGGGCGTGATCCTGATCGCGGCTACCAACCGTCCCGACATCCTCGACCCCGCTCTTCTCCGTCCCGGGCGCTTCGACCGTCAGATCGTCGTCGACCGACCCGACCTCAACGGCCGCACCGGCATCCTCAAGGTCCACACACGCGGCAAGCCGCTGGCCAAGGAGATCGATATCGAGGTCCTGGCACGTCGTACCCCAGGTTTCACGGGAGCCGACCTCGCCAACGTCGTGAACGAAGCGGCGCTTCTTGCTGCTCGATTCAACAAGAGCGAGATCGCGATGGAAGAGCTCGAGGAGGCCATCGACCGCGTGCTCGCTGGGCCGCAGCGCAGGAGCCGCGTGATCTCCGAGCACGAGAAGAAGGTCATCGCCTATCACGAGGCCGGCCACGCGCTGGTGAGCCACGCGCTCCCGAACGCCGACCCGGTACACAAGGTTTCGATAGTTGCTCGTGGGCGTGCGCTCGGTTACACGTTGACCCTGCCGACGGAGGATCGCTTCCTCATAACCCGCAGTGAGCTGATCGACCAGCTCGCCATGCTGCTCGGGGGCCGGGTCGCCGAGGAACTCGTCTTCGACGAGCCCACCACCGGAGCATCGGATGACATCCAGCGCTGCACGCGTATCGCCAAGCAGATGGTGACGCAGTACGGCATGTCGGATCTCGGGCCCCTGGCACTCGGCGAGAGCGACTCGCAGCCCTTCCTCGGCCGCGACTTCGGTCACATGAAGGACTACTCTGACGATGTCGCGGCCAAGATCGACGAAGAGATCCACCGGTTCGTCGAGGAGGCCCACGACGAAGCGCGCGAGATCCTTACGAAGTACCGCGACAAGCTCGAGCTCATGAGCGAACGCCTCCTCGAGAAGGAATCGCTCGAGAAGGAAGAGGTCGCAGAGATCCTCGCCGAAGTAGCGAAGCAGAGTCCCGACAACCCGGTTGAGCGAGCGCGCATCCGGCGCGAGGGACGCGACGAGGTCGGCGACAAGGCTGGCCCGGCCCCCAAGAAGTCCCGCCTCCCCCGCCTGAAGCCCGGCCTCGGCGAGGCCTGAGACCACCTCCCGGGAAGTTTCTGCCCGGAGGGGTGTTGAGGGTTCTGATGAGTGATCCCCGAGACGTCGTAAGAGATCTCCACCCCACCCCCGAGATGGATCGCGCCGCGATCGTCGAGGCGATCCGGACCGTGCTCGACGCGATCGGCGAGGATGCCGAGCGAGATGGACTCCTCCGCACGCCGGAGCGCGTCGCCGACATGTACGCGGAGATCTTCGCGGGTATCGGCAAGGACCCGGTCGCCGAGCTGGACGTTGTGTTCGAGGCCGATCACGACGAGATGGTGATGGTGAAGGACATCCCACTATTCTCAATCTGCGAACACCACCTCATCCCCTTCATCGGAGAGGCTCACGTCGCCTACATCCCGAATGACGGCGGGCAGATCACCGGCCTCTCCAAGCTCGTTCGCCTGGTAGACGTGCTGTCGAAGCGTCCGCAGGTCCAGGAGCGTCTGACTACCCAGATCGCCGATGCGGTCGAAACTGCCCTTGAGCCGAAGGGCGTCCTCGTCGTGCTCGAGGCGGAACACCTCTGCATGTCGATGCGCGGGGTCAAGAAGCCCGGCGCTCGCACCGTCACCTCCTCCGTCCGCGGAATCTTTCGCAGCAACGAAGCCACCCGCGCCGAAGCGATGGCCTTCCTCCGGCACTGATGTTCTGCGTCCCGCCGAGGCGGCCCGCTTCTGGATCCTTGCTTGCCTCACCCCCCATCGAGTCCCCGACCTAGACTCATGGCATGGAATTGATCATGAGGGGCCGTTCGCTGTTGCTCGATCGCTGTGCGGTCATGGGCGTGTTGAACGTGACCCCCGATTCGTTCTCCGACGGCGGGCTCTGGTTCGATCCCGGGAGCGCGGTCGCTCATGCGAAAGAGATGATGGCCCAGGGCGCAGACATCATCGATGTCGGCGGCGAGTCGACCAGGCCCGGCTCCGAGCGGGTCTCCGAGGATGAAGAGATCCGCCGCGTGATGCCGGTGATCGAAGCCCTGGTCGGCAGCGAGGTACCGATCTCGATCGATACCCGTAAACCGTTGGTGGCGAAGCTCGCCGTCGAGGCTGGCGCCGACATCGTCAACGACACCTCGGGCGAGGAATCGGACCCGGCCATGGGGAAGGTCGCCGCCGAGACCGGAGCGGCGATCATCGTCATGCATTCGCGGGGCACGCCGGCGACGATGCGATCCCTTACCGACTACGCGGATGTGGTGAACGATGTTGGCGCGTTCCTCGCTCGGCGCGCGAAGGAACTCCAGAGCGATGGGGTGGGTCGCGAGTCGATCGTCCTCGATCCCGGCTATGGGTTTGCCAAGACTCCGGTCCAGAACCTCGCGATGCTGAGACGGATCGACGAGCACCTCGCTCTCGGGTATCCCCTACTCGTAGGAACGTCGCGCAAATCGTTCATCGGAGCGGTCCTGGATCTCCCCGAGGGAGAGCGTCTCGAGGGAACCGCGGCGACCGTGGTATGGGCCGTGGCCAGGGGGGCACAGATGGTTCGGGTGCACGATGTCGAAGCGATCGTGCGGACCGTGAGGATGACCGAAGCGATAAGGGACGAAGGAGACAGCTTGTGACCGATCAGATCAAGATCTCGGACCTCGTGGTGGACGCGCGGATCGGAGTCACCGCCGCCGAGCGTGCCGTCACCCGGCCGCTGCGGATCGATATCTCGATGGACACCGACACGAGGGAGGCGGGGGAGAGCGACGATCTGGCCGACACGGTGGGCTACGACGTCGTTGCCATGGCCGTCGCCGACCTGGTGAGGGCTCGCGAGCGGAATCTCCTGGAGCTTCTGGCCGAGGAGATCGCCGCCCTGATCCTCACTTTTAAGCGCATCTCCTCCGTTACGGTAGAGGTGGCCAAGGGAAATCCTCCCATCGAGGAGGACATCAGGGCAGTATCTGTAGTCATCACCCGGCCGTAGGCCGGTCGAGGGGAGCAGCATGGTTACTTCTTACATAGCGATCGGATCCAACGTCGGAGAACGGCGGTCCTTCTGTCGCGACGCGGTCGCCATGCTGAGCGAGTCCCCCGATGTGAACGTCCTCGCGACCTCGAGTCTCTACGAGACCTCTCCCGTCGGTGGACCTCCGCAGCGTTCGTTCGTGAACGCGGTAGCGAAGATCGAAACATCACTGGCCCCCAGCGATCTGCTCGCGCTCTGCAAGTCGATCGAGTTGCGCCTCGGCCGAGAGCCCGGCGAGATGCGGTGGGGACCGCGGGTCATCGATCTAGATGTGCTGCTTTATGACGACGTGAAGGTCAACGACCCCGATCTCGAGATCCCTCACCCGCGGATGACCAGACGCTCGTTCGTCCTGGTTCCACTACTGGAGATCGATCCTGAGGTCGCCGACCCGTGGGGGATGCCCTACAAGGCTTTCGCCGACGAGGCGGACGGCGACGTCCGGCTGATGGAGCCCTTCTAGGGCACCGCCGCGCGATCTCAAATATGCTTCGCTCCCGACCGGTACCCCTAGTGGACTGGAGCGATGCATGTCCCCTCCTCCCGCCCCCTTCCCATCCCCTCCACCCATCCCCTTCACCTTCTCGCTGGCCGGCGCGGGACGCGTCGGAACCGCGACCGCCGTGCTGCTGTCGGCCGCAGGTCACGCACCGGTAGGGGTTGCCTCCCGGACGCCGGCCTCGGCCGAGCGAGCCGCGGGACTTCTTGGTACCGACGTCTATCCCTTCGAGGACCTGCCGGGCGCCGATGTCGTTCTGATCGGAGCGGGCGATGACTCCATCGAGGAGGTTGCCTCGCTCCTGGCCCCCGATCACGGCTCCGTGGCCATCCACTTCGCGGGGTCTCTGGACCTCACCATCCTGCGCTCGCTGACCTCAGCTGGGGCGGGCGCGGCGGCGCTCCATCCCGTGCAAGCTTGTCCCTCGGTCGAGGCGGCGATCGAACGGATCCCAGGAAGTGCGTGGGGGGTCACCTGTTCGGAGGGACTTGAGGAGTGGGCCGCGGCGGTCATCTCGGACGATCTCCGTGGGACGGCCTATCCAGTGGCGCCCCAAGATCGTGCCGCATGGCACGCAGCCTCGGTGGTCAGCGCCAACGGCATCTCGGCTTTGCTGTCCGCTGGGGAGCGCATCCTCTCCTCGATCGGAGTGAGCGACCCGATCGAGGTTCTCGGTCCCTTGGCTGCGGGATCGATCGCCAACGCCCGCGATGCCGGTGGAGGCACCGCGACCCTGACCGGTCCGGTCGTGAGGGGAGAGATCGCCACCGTGGAACGACATCTGAATGGGCTTGCCGGAACGACCGGATACGCCCCCTACGTCACCGCCACCCTCGCGATCATCGCCGCCGCCCTGGCGTCGGACCGGATCGACACCACGACCGCAGACGAGATGCGCGCCCTGATCGAGGAGAGGTCGTGAAGATCGTCAGGACCACGGCCGAGATCCGAGTGCTTGTCGCCGATGCCCGCCGGAAGAACCTCTCTGTGGGCCTGGTGCCGACCATGGGCGCGCTGCATGACGGGCATCTGTCGCACGTCCGCAGGGCGCGAGAGGAGAACGGGCTCGTCGTTGTCAGTATCTTCGTCAACCCGCTTCAGTTCGGTCCCTCCGAGGACCTCGATGCCTATCCCCGAGACGAAGCCGGTGACACCCGACTTCTTGCCGGCGAGGGAGCCGATCTAGTCTTCGCTCCCGCGACGGAGGAGGTCCATCCCCACGACCGCGCCACGACCGTGACGGTCGGCGGACTGAGCGAGGTACTCGAAGGTGCTCGCCGACCGGGACACTTCGATGGCGTCTGCACGGTGGTCGCTAAGCTCTTGAACATCGTGGCCCCGGATCGCGTTTACTTCGGTCAGAAGGATGCGCAGCAGGTAGCGGTGCTTGGTCGGATGGTCCAGGACCTAGGGTTCCCGGTGGAGATGGTCGTCGGACCGATCGTTCGGGAATCCAACGGTCTTGCGATGAGCAGTCGCAACGCGTACCTCTCATCGGAGGAAAGGAAGCGCGCCACGGCACTCTTCAAGGCGCTCCAGGCAGGGAGCCCCTTCGCTGCGGCGGGAGACTTCGCCGGGGCGTCCAACGAGATGTTGAGGGTGCTGCGCTCGGCCACCGGTGTGGAACCCGACTACGCTACCGCCGTCGATGCCGACAGCTTCGGGCCCCCGGAACCGGGGGGCCGGATCCTGCTGGTGGTTGCCGCGCGCGTAGGCCCGGCCCGATTGATCGACAACCTCCTCGTGGAAGTGGAGAACACCTGATGCTCTTGACCGTCGATGTTGGAAACACCCAGACCCTGATCGGGGTCTTCGAGAAGGAACGTCTCGAGCACGAGTGGCGCGTTTCGACCGATCCGAAGAGGACGGCCGACGAGCTGGCGCTGCTCTTCGGGGAGTTCCTCCAGCTGGCCGATCTCTCGTTCTCCAGACAGATCACTGGGGTGGCGATCTCCTCGGTCGTGCCCAAAGCGACACAGGAACTGCGCGAGATGACGTTGCGGTACTTCGGATTCCCTCCCGTTGTGGTCGAGCCGGGCGTGAAGACGGGGATCGCGATCCTTACCGACAACCCGCGCGAGGTGGGCGCCGACCGGATCGCCAATGCCGTCGCCGCTCACGAGATGTTCCCGGACAGTTCCGCGGTGATCGTCGACTTCGGAACGGCCATCACGGTCGACGCCGTTTCTGCGGAAGGGCAGTACCTCGGCGGAGCGATCGCCCCCGGCGTGGACACCGCGGCGTCGGCGCTGTTCTCGTCGACCGCTCAGATCCGGCGCGTCCAGCTGCTCGCACCCTCGACCGCAATCGGCAAGACGACTGTCGGCGCCGTTCAATCGGGCATCATGTTCGGAACGGCTGCGCTCGTTGACGGCCTGATCGAGCGCGTATCGGAAGAACTGGATGGCGATGTCGAGGTCATCGGCACCGGGGGACTTGCACCCGTGATCATCGAGCACTGCCGCTTGATCAAGCGGTTCGATCCGATGCTTACCTTGAACGGCTTGAGGTTGATCTTCGAGCTCAACATCAACGAAGGATGATGACCACGTGACGGACCCCGAAACCACCGAAGGATCCAGCTTCCCCTATTCGTACGACCGGACCGCGCTTGCGGAGGACATCCGTACGCGTCACGGCGCTCTCGAGCCGGGCGCCGAGAGCGGCGAGGTCGTGCGCGTCGCGGGCAGAGTCAAGACGGTGCGAACACACGGGAAGGTCGCGTTCGCCGATGTTGACGACCCGAGCGGGCGGGTTCAACTTTTCGCCACGATCGGGGTCCTCGGTGAGGATGGGATGGCGGCGTTCGAGGGTCTCTCCGTGGGCGACATCGTGGGGGCTGAAGGCGAGGTTGTAATGACCCGCCGTGGTGAGTTGTCGGTGAAGGTCACCTCGACGGTGATCCTGGCCTCCTGCCAGAGGTCGATGCCGGATTCGTGGCATGGCGTGTCCGACATCGAGGTGCGTTATCGGCAGCGCTATCTCGACCTCATCGTCAACCCGGAGACGCGTCCCGTTATCAAGGCTCGGGCCGACGCCAACGCCGCCTGCCGTTCGTTCCTCGAGGAACGAGGGTTCCTGGAGGTCGAGACGCCGTTACTGCAACCGATCGCGGGCGGTGCGACCGCGCGTCCGTTCATTACCCACCACAACTCACTCGACATCGATCTCTACCTGCGGATCGCTCCCGAGCTCTACCTGAAGCGCTTGTTGATCGGGGGTCTCGAGAAGGTCTACGAACTCAACCGCAGCTTCCGTAATGAGGGTGTTTCGGCGCAGCACAATCCCGAGTTCACGATGCTCGAGGCCTACGAGGCGTACGTCGACTATCACCACACGATGTCTGTGGTCGAGGACCTCGTGCGCGCGATCGCCGTTCGCGTCAACGGAGGCACGGTCGTCACGTGGGACGGGGGAGAGTTCGATCTCGCCGAACCGTTCGCGCGCATCACGATGTTCGAGGCCATCGAGACGAACAGTGGGCCCGACCTGAGGGATGCATGGGCAGGGGACGACGTGGAGGCGTTCCGTTCGGCCGCGACCGAAGTGGGTATCTCGGTCGATCCCTCGTGGTCGATCGGCAAGATCCTCATGGAGACCTTCGAGGCCGTTGCCGAGAAGAAGCTCATTCGGCCGACATTCGTCGCGGGCATGCCGAAGGACGTGTCCCCGCTCGCGAAGGATCACCGCGAGATCAAGGGTTTCACCGAGCACGCAGACCTCATCATCGGCGGCATGGAGATGGCCCCCATCTATTCGGAGTTGAACGATCCCGACGAGCAACGCCGACGGTTCAAGGCTCAGATGAAGGCTCGGGCAGCGGGGGATCAGGAAGCGGCGATGGCGGACGAGGACTTCCTCGAAGCCCTGGCCTACGGGATGCCCCCGGCCGGAGGTTTCGGGCTTGGGATCGACCGCCTGCTGCGGCTCCTTCTCGATCTGGGATCGCTGCGGGACGTGATCCTGTTCCCCACGATGAAGCCGGAGCAGTAGTGGTGCACCGGAACAAACGTCGTCCCTGACTAAGCTTCTGCTGGTGCGAGGATGCAGGCTATGAGTAGGCGGCACCTCGCGGCGGCCCTCGTCCTGTTTGCCCTTGTGGGCGCGGGCTGTGAGGGCGAACCGATAGACGGTCCATTCCCAGGGCGATCTCCGATCGGTCG
>WHTI01000389.1 GCA_009377815.1 Actinomycetota bacterium | reverse complement strand
GTCGGGGCCAACGTCCACCTGGGTCGCAAGTCCGTCGCGTCGTGAGTAGACCGGTGCGCACACCACGGTTGAGAATCGGGAGTCGATCAACGTGGGTCGGCTGACGACGACGAACACCCGTGATCGCTTGGGATCCCCACCTCCCGGTAGACGCACCCGGTAAAGGTCTCCCCTCCTCAAGGTTGGGCTTGATAGTCGAGAACGTCGCTCGTCTCCTCGTTCAACTTCTCCGCGGTTTCGTTGAGGATCTCGAGGTCCTGGGCGTCGCGTATCTCCCGCTTCCGGCGTTGTAGGAACTCGTGAACGGCCTGCTCGATGATTCGAGACCGGTTGGACGTGGTCCCGGCCAAATCATCGACCGCCTGGATCGTCTCCGGCGCAAGTGTGACGGATGTCTTCTGTCTCATACCCCAATCATACCCCTCAGGGGGATGAGGTAATCCCCTCGTCATGAGCCCAAGACAACAACACCAAAGGGTGTTGGTCTCGCTGACCAAACGACCCTATCCATTCGGACCGCCGGTGATGCGTGTCGTCGCAACCTCGGGTACCGTGAGGCCCCGTGATTGAGATGCCCGCACTCGCCGACCTGTTGGACGTCCAGGAACTCGATCTCCAACTCGATCGGCTCCGCAACGAACGTCAGAGCCTCCCCGAGCTAGAGCGGTACAAGGAACTCCACACCGAGTTGACCTCCACGGAGAAGCTTCTCGGCATACAGCGTGACGAGCTACGCCAGCTCGAGCTCGACACCGACAAGGCCGACGGGGAGCTCAGCATCCTCGAGTCCCGCCTCGAGGAGACGGAGAAGCGTTTGTTCTCCGGGGGGATGAGTGCCCGTGAAACGGAGAACCTCCGGATCCAGGTCGCCCAAATCAGGGCCCAGAAGGGGTCGGCCGAGGAGCTCGTCCTCGGTCTATTGGAGAAGCTCGACCCGGCTCGAGAGACGGTCGGGGACACCGAGCGGGGGATGGAGGCCCTCGAAGCCGAGAAGACCGAGATCGAAACCCAGATCAAGACCGATTGGAAACGGATCGACGCCGAGATGGCTCGAAAACAGGGGCGGCGTGATGAGGCGGTGGCCCCCGTGCCTGCAGACCTCGTCGAGCTCTACGAGAAACTGCGGATGAGCAAGCAGGGTGTGGCCATCGCCGCTCTGGGTCACGGGGTGTGTGGGGGGTGCCGTCTCTCCCTCTCCGCAGCCGAGCAGTCGGAGGTCGCCGCGAGCGATCCACCCCGGTGCGTCCATTGTCGCCGGCTCCTGGTCGTCTAAGTGCTCTCCGCCGTAAGTACGGTCGCATGTTTCGGCGAGGCAGGGGCATTAGGCTCTTGATCGCATGGCACGTCGCCACGGCTCTGTTCCTATTCCGATGGATTTTCAGGGATCCCAAGGTGGACG
>WHTI01000330.1 GCA_009377815.1 Actinomycetota bacterium | reverse complement strand
GGGCGATCGCCAGAACACGCGAGATGTCGGCTCCGGTGAAGGGAAGCACGGACGCTGGATCGTTGGCCACTTCGCCGGCGGCGCCGACGTAGACACCTTCACCTTGTTCGGGGGGCGATCCCGCGTCTTCGCGTTCGGACGCTCGCGCCAGGACAGCGGTTCCCTTCACCGACTTATCCGTCAGACCGGGAGCTTCATCGCACCTGATCCAGAAGACCTTGTGCTTCACATCGGCACCCTGGGAGTACTCCGTTTGGGTGGTCAGCTTTACGTGCCACCCCTGCTTGGGATGTGGCTCGATGCCCGCGGCTCGTAATCCGGCGACAAGGTTGTAGGGGCCGGCGATATGAGGCAGGTCTCCGCTGAGTACCGTGCTGTAGGTCGCCGAGAAAGGCCCGTCGGTCGGCGGATGCGCCTCGAAGGTCAAGGTGGAATCGAGGGAGTCACCTATGTCGGCACCCCAATAGAGGACCCGGAATTCGCATCCGACGTGTGCCTCTTGGCCCTTGCTGGTGTCGTAGGGCTGGCCATCGATCTTTATGGTGCCGTTGTTCCCCGGAGAACCTTCGAGGTAGTTCCCGCCCTTAGCCCCGCGCCCGCGACCTTTCCCGCGGGCACCCTTGTCTTTCGTCTGGCCGGGGGCTGTGTCCTTTCCCTTCGCCTCTCGCTCGTCGTGCTTCTTTTCATTCTTTGGTTTCTTTTCCTTGAGCTGTCCAGGACCGGTGCCACGGCCGTCCCCGCCCTCGTGCCAAGGTTTGTGGTGAGCGAGGGCCGGTGCCGACAGAACAAGAAGTAGCGTCAAGCCCAAGACAGGAGTCAGCGAAGCCAACCCACGCTTATTCATCCCCTTTTCCTTTCGTACGTCCGCCGCCAAGCTAGTGAATTGATTCGTGCGGAAAGAGGATTCTCCTGCTCCGGTCCTCCCGAAACTACGGAATATGGGGCTCCCCCATTCCCACGCGCGTGTTGTCAAACAGAAACTCGGTGAATCGGTCAGCATGTCGGGATGGACGCTCAGACCGCCCCCGAGCTGCTCGATTGGAAGCGCCAGATCTTCGCGCTCTACGCCCGCGTGAGGGCGGCCGAGGACCCGCGCCTCGCGTGGGACGACTGGCGCGCGACCCGGGACGAGCTGTTCCGGAACCACCCGCAGAGCCCGATCCCCTCGGGCGCCGACTTCGACACTGTCCCCTACTTCGACTACGACCCCGCGGCTCGGGTGCTCGGGGAGATCGTCCCGGCCGAGGAGGAGCATCTCGAGGTGGTGACGAGTACCGACGGGACCTACGGATTCACCCGGTTCGCGACGGTGAACTTCTCGCTCTTAGGGACATCGCAGTCGCTCGACTGCCTCTGGGTCGAAGGCTACGGCGGGGGCCTGTTCCTATCGTTCCGGGACGGGACCTCGGGGGCCGAGACCTACGGTGCCTGCCGCTATCTCTACGACACGATCAAGGGCGCCGACCTCGGGGATGACGGGGGCCGGCTCGTGCTCGACTTCAACTTCGCCTACAACCCCTCGTGCTCCTACGACCCGAAGTGGACCTGCCCCCTGGCGACCCCGAACAACCGACTCGACATCGCTATCCGGGCCGGCGAACGAACCCCCTAGCCCACCGCGCTCCTCGGCGCGATCTGCACTTCTGTGGTCCCAGGTGCTTGCTAGAGAGCCTGTCGCGAAATGGGCGGAAAGGCTCGCGTTCTGGGCCTCGAACCGGCAGACTTGAGGGGACCCCAAGGAGGTTCCATGGCTCACGGCTTTGTCCCGGTGGAACGAGATCAATCGTTGCTGCTGCCTCCCGATCT
>WHTI01000194.1 GCA_009377815.1 Actinomycetota bacterium | reverse complement strand
TTCCTCGGCAGGTGTCTTGCGCGGGGGCCCCTTGGTGAAGCCCTCCGGCGGATAGCCAACGTAGACGTATCCGGCGACTAGCTCGTCGTCGCCCAACCCGATGAAGTCGTGGCACTCCTTGATGTGCGCGGCCGGTCCCGTCCGGAGCATCGCGGCGAGACCCATCTCGTGGGCGGCGAGCAATATGTTCTGCATCGCGGCGCCGACCGCGTGATGTTCCTCGATCTCGATCACCTTGGGGAGATGCCCCTTGGGCCTCTCGATCACGGCGATGATGACCGGTGCGCGTAAGGCCTTGTCCTTGAGACCGGCGGGATCCTTCCCCTCGCGCTCGGCCCCGGTCGCCCACGCCTCCCCGAACTCCTCGAGGGCGGACCCCGAAAGGACAAGGAATCGCCACGGCTCGGTGAGGTGGTGGTTGGGGGCCGCTACCGCCGCTCGGATCAGCTTCAGGATCGTTTCGCGATCGGGCCGCTCTCCGGTCGTCTTGCCGACCGAGCGCCGGGTCATGATCGCGTCGTAGGTTTCCATCACGCCAGGATAAGCGAGGGGATCGAGCCGCCCGCCGGAGATGGAATGATGATCCGCATGCTTGTCGGATCGATGAATTTCCCCGGCCGCTCGGTCATCAAGGAGATCCACCGCGTGCACGAGGACGGCTTCGACTTCCTCGATCTCACGCTCGAACCCCCGGCCGCGTGGCTGCCCGACGGCAAGGAAGTCGGCCGCCTGCTTGGCGACCTCGGTTTGCACGCCGTGGGGCACACCGCCTACTACCTCCCGATCGCCTCCAGCTTCCCGGAACTCAAGGAACAGGCCCGGGATCTCTACCGCCGGGGCCTCGATTGCTTCGCCGACGCCGGGATCGAACTCGTCAACGTGCACCCCGATCAACGGATCCCGCTGCACCCGATCGAGAAGGTTCGGGCCCGCAACGCCGAGGCGATCGCACAGCTCGCCGAGGATGCCGCCGGCCGGGGGATCAGGCTGATGGTAGAGAACCTCGACCGGCAGTTCGCCGATGTCGACGATCTCGCCCCGGTGCTCGATGCGTTCCCCGACCTCGGCTTCCACCTCGATATCGGCCACGCCAACCTCAGGGGAGGTCTCAAGGGAGGGAACCGCACCGCAGCGCTGCTCGAGGCGTTCGGCGATCGGCTCGCCCACGTCCACGTCTCCGACAACCGCGGCGGCACCGAGGACCTCCACCTTCCGCTCGGGGCCGGCAGCGTCGACTGGAAGGGCTCCATCAGGCTGCTCAAGCAGCATGGCTACGACGGCACCGTCACCCTCGAGGTGTTCTCCCGCGAGCGCGAGCACCTCCGTACGTCACGACGCCTGTGGCTCGAGTGGTGGGGCGAGGTCTCCGCCTAGTTCCGGGGAGTAAAGGGGTATCGCCCCTAGGATTCGAAGCATGTCCCGAATCTCCCGTCTGCTCCATCCGGACGAATACCCCATCGTCGAGACGGGGGTGCACCGGTCCGCGTTGATCGGTCCGGCCCTGTCGACCGTCCTCGTGGTCGCGGCGGCCGCCGCCGCGGGTTTCGTCTTCTCGCCGGAAAGGGGAGACGACATCGTCGATGTCGCCGTGGGGATCGTTGCCGTCGCCGCGGCATTGCGCTTCGCCTGGAAGCTCGTCTCGCTCCGCCGCAAGAAGATCGTGCTGACCGACCACCGCATCATCATCGTTACCGGAATGGTCGCCCGGCAGGTGGTCTCGATCCCGTTCGGGCGGGTGGGGGACATCCTCTACCGCAGACCAGTGATGGGACGTCTCTTGGGTTACGGAGTGATCGAGATGACCGGGGTCGGGCCCTATCTCGAGGGACGCCCGTTGCTGAGGATCGAACGACTGCCCGAACCGGACCACTTCTACCGGAGCCTCTCCTCGCTGATCGCATCGAGGCGCCCGACGGATCCCGCCACCGAAGAGGCCGAGTACCTGGTCCCCTTCGACGAGGCCGATACGGGCCCACTTCCCCGGGTGGTCGTCTAGGTATTTTGCGCAAGTCTGTTCATTAAGGGCGCTGCCCGGGCTAGGTTCGCCGGGTCCCCTAAATGGGGCGATCACTCGTTCCATTCCTGGAGGTTCTGGATGCGCCGCTTGACCGCACTGGTGGTCGTAGCCCTGCTTGGGGCCACGCTGCTCGTGACCGCGTCGCCCCCCAGCCCCGCCGCGGCCAAGCCGGCGAGGATCAAGTGCAAGGCCTTGAAGGTGGAGGGGAAGTCCTTCCGTTTCTGTCAGAGCGCCTTCGTCCCCCAGATCAGGTCGGCCGACGGCACCGCGCGGCTCGATGTCGACGTCACCCTTCCTGCCAAGAGTAAGAAGCCGCTCGGCTTGATCGTCATGCTCCACGGTCTCGGGGGGTCGAAGAAATCGTTCGAGATGCGGAACGATGCCGGCAAGGTCGTCGGGCCGATCGAGGGGACCGGCGGCAACTATCACTTGAACCATCTCTGGTTCGCTTCCAAGGGCTACGCAGTGCTCACCTACACGGCGCGCGGCTTTCATGAGAGTAAGTGCCTCGACGACTCGATCGAGTCGACCGATGGAGACCTGGAGCTCTACGGCCCGAGTCCGGCGTGCCGCGCTCAGCTCGACAGCATCGATCACGAGATCAAGGACACCCAGTACCTCATCGGTAGGCTGGTCGACGGAACCCTTCTGAGTGACGACTCGGTGAAGATCAACCCGTCGCGGGTCGGCGTCGTCGGGGTCTCATACGGTGGCGGGCACACGTGGCTACTCTCACGAAGGAACTCCTTCAAGTCTCCTAAAGGCACCAGGATCAAGATCGGAGCTGCGGTTCCGATCATCGGCTGGACCGATCTCGTGGAGGCCCTAACGCCGAATGGCAAGGCGCGAGACGACTTCATCCCGACGCCCGAGGCCGAATTGCGCGCCGCCGAAACCCCGGGCGTCCTCAAAGATTCGTATGTCGGCGTCCTGTACTTCAGCATGATCCAAACGACTGGTGCCCTCCTGCCCGGATACCTGACCGCATGGAAGGACAGCTTCGATGCCGGACCTCCTTACGACGACGAGGTAGCCATCGATGCGATCAACAAGCTCCTCACCAAACGCTCGGCGTACTACATCGACAAGAAGGGCTCCTTCGACACGCCGCTTCTGGTTCTCCAGGGATTCACCGACACGCTCTTCCCGGCGAATGAGGGTCTCCGAATGGTCAACCGGTTGATCGACGAGGACCCCGACTATCCGGTGAAGACGTACCTCGGCGACATCGGCCACCCCATCGCACAGAACAAGGCTGCCGAGGTCGCGTATCACAACGATCTGATCCTCAAGTGGTTCAACTTCTACCTGAGGGACAAGGGCACCGAGCCGTCCCATGACGTCGAGGCGCGTTTCCAGGATTGCTACAGCGAGGACCTCGGTCCCATGTACAGGGGCGCGACATGGGCAGAACTCGTCGACATGCCAGAGACCCCCGTTGCAACGGCGGCGGCCGGAGTTCTGGATACTGCAGTGACCGATCCCCATGCGGGCCAGATCAACCCCGTCCCCGACGCGGTGACCTGTCCGACCACCGACCTCGCAGTAGCGGAGGGGAACGTCGCGGTCGATTCGGCTCCGCTCGAGGCCGACTTCGAGATGCTGGGGATGCCGGAGGCCACCTTTGAGGCGGTCCCCACCGCGGGCAACCTCTACGTCGCCCTGCGGTTGTGGGACGTCGATCCCGAGGCCGCGACGCAGACCCTGGTGACCCGCGGCGTCTACCAGCTGGGAGCCACGCCGCTTTCTCCTCAGGACGTGTCGGCCAAGCTCTTCGGGAACGGCTGGACGTTCCCCGCGGGACACGTTATCCGCCTCGAACTCACCGCCAACGACGCCCCCACGCTGCTCGCGCCGGGAACCGGAACGATCGCGCTCTCGGGCATCAAGTTGACCGTCCCCGAAGCCGTCGGGGAGCCGGTGGCCACGCAAGCGATCCCTGCGCGGACGATCCGGAGGATCGGAAAGGTCACGTACGGGTTCTAGGACGAACGCCGCACCAACCAGGCGAGGGCACCGATCCCGAGTACACCCAACACGGCCGCCGTACCTGGCTCGGGCGAGCGATCCTCCTCCGTCGGTGGAACCCGCTCCAAATCCGCTACCCGATCGGAGAGCAGGTCGACGCGCTGGTCGGTCGCACTCTGAAGTCGCCGGTGTTGCAACTCGAGCCTCTCGATCCGG
>WHTI01000093.1 GCA_009377815.1 Actinomycetota bacterium | reverse complement strand
GGGCCGGGCCCCCTTCCCTCTCGGCCTGGCCGATGCCACCCGCCTGCCGTTCGCCGACGATTCCTTCGGAGGAGCGGTCGTGTGTCATGTCTTCCATCTCATCCCTCCATGGACCGAGGCCGCCGATGAGCTGCTCCGGGTGATCCGCCCCGGAGGACGCATCTGCCTCGAGGTCGGCAACTGGGGCCACGGGGGCTGGGATGCACTCCAGGAGCGCCTCGCCGAGGAAGCGGGCATCCCGAAGAAGTTCCCGGGGGCCAACTCTGCGGAGGAGGTCGACGCCGGGTTCGAGGCCCGCGGTGCGACCAGCCGGGTGCTTCGGGTGATCCGGGACGTCAAGCGCTTCACCTACGGTCGTCTGCTCGAGAGCTTCGGTTCGGGCCAGTGGTCATGGACTTGGGCGGCCGATACGGGCACGTTGCGAGATGCCGCCGAACGTACGCGGGTCTGGGCCGCGGCCGAACTCGGGGACCTCGACGAGGCCATCGAACACATCGTCGAGACCTCGTGGCGCGCCTACGACCTTCCCTGATCGATAAGGGCCGAGATCCGTTCGATCGCCACCGCGAGGTCGGCCGCGCTATCGGCGCGCACCGTGATGTGACCGAGCTTGCGGCCCGGACGCGGTTCCTTGCCGTAGAGGTGGAGGTGACCGCCGGCGGCCAGGACCTCGGTCGTGTCGGGCAGCGTACCGATGAGATTGACCATCGCGGCGTATCCGCGCGCCGACGGGTCCCCGAGCGGCAGCCCGAGAACGCCGCGCAGATGGTTCTCGAACTGCGACGTCTCGGCGCCTTCGATCGTCCAGTGTCCCGAGTTGTGGACCCGCGGTGCGAACTCGTTGCCGAACAGGACCCCGTTCTTCTCGAACAGTTCGATGGCCAGGATGCCCTGGTAGTCGTAGCGCTCGAGGATCGCGCGCGCGTGATGCTCGGCCTGATCGACGAGATCCTGCGTGAGGTCGGGGGCCGGGGCGATCGAAAGCCTGAGGAGGCCGTCGCGGTGATGGTTCTCCACCGGCGGGTAGAACGCGATGTCACCGCCCTCGGTGCGCGCGGCGATGATCGACAGCTCGCGCTCGAAGTCGACGACCTCTTCGAGGATGCAGGGCGCCGCTCCGAGGTCTTCCCATGCATGCACGGTGTCGGACTCGGTAGCGATCCGGACCTGACCCTTGCCGTCGTATCCGCCGCCTCTCGTCTTCAGGATCGAAGGCCCTCCGATGGTCGCAACCGCATCGGTCAGCATCCTGTGGTCGTCGACGCGAGCGAACCGAGCGGTCGGGATGTCCAGGGACGCGAACAGGTCCTTCTCGGCCAGCCGGTCCTGTGCGACCTCGAGGATGTCCGGCGACGGATGCACCGGCACGTGACGCGCGATGTGTCGCGCCGAGTCCGCGGGCACCTGTTCGAACTCGAACGTGACCACATCACATCCGTCCATGAACGCGTCAAGGGCCATGAGATCGTCGAACTGCGCAGTCACTGCGGGAGCCATCTCACCGGCAGGTGGGTCGACGCCAGGATCGAGCACGCGGAACTGCAGTCCCATCGGATAGCCGGCGAGCGCGAGCATCCGGCCGAGCTGCCCACCACCGAGGATCCCGATCAGAGCAGTGGCTCCCTCGGGTCGGGGTCGGCAAGGACTGAGTCCGTCTGAGTCGCGACGTGGGCTTCGACGGCGGCCCGGTATTCGGGATGGGCGCGGGCGACGATCCGCGAGGCTAGATGCGCGGCATTGATCGCACCCGACTTACCGATCGCAAGCGTGCCGACCGGGACCCCGCCCGGCATCTGCACGATCGACAGCAGGGAATCGAGCCCCTCGAGCGCCTTCGACTCGACCGGCACGCCCAGGACCGGCAAGGTCGTCTTGGCCGCGGCCATGCCGGGGAGGTGAGCGGCGCCCCCTGCTCCGGCGATGATCACCTCGAGCCCGCGCCCGGCGGCATCCTCCGCGTAGGAGAACAGGAGGTCGGGCGTCCGGTGGGCGGAGACGACTTTGACTTCGTACGGGATCCCCAGCGCGTCGAGCGTGGTCGCCGCGTGCTCCATCGTCGGCCAGTCGGAGCGCGACCCCATGATGATTCCAACCAGCGGAGCGTCACTCACACTCATTCTTTCCCCTTCGAGAAGGGCGTGCTGCGGAGCCGGGCGTGCGTTGACTCGCTCATGCCTCGTCCCTCGTGTGTTCGGCACCTTCGGCGCGGAGCGCGATGTCGGAGCGGATGTGTTTACCGTCGAAGTGGATGTTGCCGGCCGCCGCGTACGCTCGTGCCCGCGCATCCTTGAACGTCCGTGCTCGCGCGCTCACTGCCAGGACGCGCCCTCCGGAGGTCACGCAGACACCGTCGTGCAGCTCCGTTCCGGCATGGAAGACGTCGACGCCGGGGTGCTTGGCAGCGCGATCGAGTCCTTCGATCGGAAGCCCCGTTCGATGCGAGCCGGGATAGCCACCCGATGCGAGCACAACCGAAACGCACACATCGTCACTCCAGTCGAGGCGCGTGCCGGCAAGGTCCCCGGTGGCGCAGGCGAGACAGACCTCGGCGAGATCGCTCTCGAGCCGGGGGATCAAAGCCTGGGTTTCCGGGTCGCCGAAGCGCGCGTTGAACTCGATTACCTTCGGACCCTTGGTTGTCAGGGCCAATCCCGCGTAGATCGCTCCGACGAAGGGTTCGCCCCGGGCCGCGGTCTGCTTCACCATCGGTTCGATGACGGTGTGCGAGATCTCGTAGGCGAGGTCCTCGGGACACACCGGCACGGGGCTGTATGACCCCATCCCGCCGGTGTTCGGGCCCCCGTCGTTGTCATAGGCCCGCTTGTAGTCCTGGGCCGGCTCGCACGGGACCACGGTCATGCCGTCGGTGAACGCGATCAGCGACAACTCCGGGCCGTCGAGGAACTCCTCGACCAGTACGCGGCTCCCGGCCTCACCGAAGCGACCCTCGACAAGGCTCTCTTTCAGGGCGGTGATGGCGCGGTCCCTGTCCTCGGTGACCACCACGCCCTTCCCCGCGGCGAGGCCGTCGGCCTTGATGACGTAGGGAGGTCCGAGCTCGTCGAGATACTCGATCGCTTCAGTGACCGAATCGAAGGTGCGCGCCGCTCCCGTTGGGATCCCGGCCTCGTGCATCAGGTGCTTCGCATGAGCCTTGGAACCCTCGATCCGTGCCGGTGCCTTCGAAGGCCCGAACACCTTGCGGCCCGCATCGCGCAAGGCATCGCCCACCCCGGCGACCAGCGGAGCCTCGGGACCGATGACCACGAGGTCGGCATCGATCTTGGTGGCGAAGTCCAGGACCGCAGCAGGATCCTCGGCATCCAGATCGGCGCGCTCGGCTACCTGCGCGAGACCGGGATTGCCCGGTGCGGCGAACAACTCGTCGACCGACGCCGAAGACGCGAGCCCCGATCCGAGAGCACTCTCCCGGCCCCCGGAGCCGAGCAGCAGCACCCTCACGCGGGATCCGTGCCGTGAACCTTGAGGATCTGATCGCGCCCCGGTCCTACCGACGCCGACGAGATCGGGGTCGAGACCATGGCCTCGATCGCATCGAGGAAGGTGCGCGCCTCCTTGGGAAGATCCTCGAGCTGCCGGCATCCGGTGATGTCCTCGGACCATCCCGAGAACTCCTCGTAGACCGGCAGGCACTTGTTGAAGATGGTCTGGTTGGGTGGGAAGTCTTCGTAGCGATCACCTTCGTATTCGTACGCGACGCAGACCTTGATCTTCTCGAACGCGGAGAGCACGTCCAACTTCGTGATCACGAGCTCCGTCAGCGTGTTGAGCCGGCAGGCGTACCGGGCCGCGACGGCATCGAACCATCCGCAGCGACGCTTCCTGCCGGTCGTCGTTCCGTACTCGCCGCCAACCTCAACGAGGATCTCGCCGTCGGCCGGATCCGCCTCCGATGGGAACGGGCCCGAGCCGACACGGGTGCAGTAGGCCTTCGAGATCCCGATGATGCGCGTGATGTCCCGCGGCCCCACCCCGGCTCCCGCGCACGCGCCACCCGAGATCGGGTTCGACGACGTAACGAAGGGATAGGTGCCGTGGTCGAGATCGAGCATCGTCGCCTGTGCTCCCTCGAACAGCACGGACTTCCCTGCGTCGAGCGCGCGCTGCACGAGCGATGACGTGTCGTCGATGTAGGGGGCCAGCCGGGCCCCATAGGCGAGGTACTCCTCAGTGATCGCCTTGTGATCCAGCGGCAGGCGTCCGTAGACGCGCGTTAGCAGCAGGTTCTTCTCCTTGAGAGCGACCTCGAGCTTTTCGGAGAAGATCTTCGGGTCGAGCAGGTCCTGGGCACGCAGTCCGATCCTCGCGGCCTTGTCCGCGTAGGCAGGGCCGATGCCGCGCTTGGTGGTTCCGAGACGGTTCTTGCCGAGACGACGCTCGGTGACCATGTCGAGCTCGAGGTGGTACGGCATGACCAGGTGCGAGTTCCCCGACAGCTTGAGCCTCTCGACGGAGATGCCTCGCGCCGTCAGGGCGTCCATCTCTTCGAGCAGGACCTGGGGATTGACGACTACCCCGGGCCCGATCACCGGCGTGCAGTCGTCATAGAGGATGCCCGTGGGTAGCAGATGAAGCGCATAACGCTCATCGCCCACTACGACGGTGTGTCCGGCGTTGTTGCCGCCCTGATACCGGACCACGACGTCGACGTTCTCACAGAGCAGGTCGGTGACCTTGCCCTTGCCCTCGTCGCCCCATTGGATCCCGACGAGAGCGATGCCCGCCATCGGTCAGTGCACCCCTTCCGTCTTCGTCAGCTGGTCAGCGCTCGATGCGGAATTTGATGCGGACGTGCGTCAGGTACTCGTTGATCTCGCCGTCGGCGACGTTGCAGGAGGTCTCGAGGATGTCCATCCCCGTGATACCCCTGATCGTCTTGGACGCTTCCTTCAGCGCCTGCACCGCCGCGTCCCGCCACGATTCGCCCGATACGCCGACGAGATCGATCGTCTTGATAACGGCCACCGAGCCACCGTCCCTTTCTGGTTGGGGATTACGGCTGGATTGTAGTCCGACCGCCCCGCCCACGCCCGATTGAGCCGTTGTGAGGCGTGCGCACCGAAACGACCCGTGGGATGCATATCCATCACGTCTTCGTAGATCGGACATCCGGGTTCGGCGAGAGCCGGTCGTCTCGACGACCGGCAGAGCAAACGACCGGCAGAACAAACTGGCTTGCCAGGGGCTCAGCGCATAGAGTCGATGCGACGCTCCCGCTACCTGGTCGCACCACGCGTCCGACGGGGGCCCTGGAGGTGGAAAGTTGGACAAGCTGTCCAAGGGGGAGCAGGTCGTCGGAGGGGCTTCCGCTCTTCTTCTGGTCATGTCGTTCTTCAGTCTGTGGGCGAAGGTTGAGGCTGGGCCCCTCACCGCTCGCGGCAACGCGTGGGACAGCATCCTCCCGGCGTTCCTCAAGCTGGCTCTGGTTCTCGTACTCGTCGCGCTGGTGCTCGTCGGCCTCAAGGCCAGCGGCACGACCCTGACGCTGCCGGTGACCTGGGGACTTGCGTACACCGGGTTGGGAGCGTTGATCACTCTTCTGCTGCTCCTCGCGGTCCTCATCGGCCCAGATGACGGCGGGGTCAGCGTGATCGGCTTCGAGGTCAGCCGAGGATTCTTCCTCCTCCTGTCGCCACTGTTCGGCGCGGCGATCGCGGTGGGTGGATACATGCATATGCAGGGCGAGACGGCAGCCGGACCGGCCGCCGGTCCCGCTACGCCTCCTGCGGCCTAACTAGCGCTCGATCGACCGCCGCCGTCGCTCCCTGGACGGCGGCGGTCGGCGCGCGAGAGACTTTCTGGCAAGGTAGGGCAGGAAAGGTAAGGCAGGATGTGAAAGGAACCGAAGACCTAGCAGGAGATCCAAGACCACGACGACGCTCGTGACCGTAGGAGGACAAGCATGCCGACCATCGATACCGAGACCTTTCAGTTCGTAGTCTTGGCCCTCCTCGGCCTGATCGCCTTCATCGGGCTGATCGGCCTGGTGCAGCTGGGCGGGATCTCCAAGGCCCTCAAGACCCGACCCGCCGCCGGCGCGTCCCCGGCGACCGGAGAGCCTGCCGCCGAGACCTCCTCGACGGTCGATCTTCAGCCCGAGCCGGAAGCCTCGGTCTACTCCGGCGGGATCCAGCCCCTGAGCGGAGAGGACGTCCTCGATGCGGCGGCCGCCGAAGCGAGGGGCGACACCGAAGCCGCCGAAGTCGCGCGTGCCCAGCAGGCGCACCAAGCGGAGCAGGAGCTTCAGATCCGCGAGGCCCAGGTGGCGCAGCAGCAGGCCTCGATCTCCGAGGAGCCTCAGGAGCAGCCCTTCGAGCGTGACGGCCGCTGGTGGTTCCGCCGCGGTGACGAACTCCTCGTCTACGAAGAGCGCACCGGTCAGTGGGTCGGTGCTCCGACGACGCAGGGGGCGGAGACCCAGGCGTCGGGGCCGGAAACGGCGACCCAGACCCAAACTCAGACCCAGGCCGCGGCCGTTGAACCGGTTGCCGGCGAGGCTCACGAGGATCCGGTCCACGAGCAGACGCAGACCGAGGGAGCACATCAGTTGCCCGAGGAGCCGGGCCCGTTCTGGAAGTGCCCGACCTGCGGCGCGGTCAACGGCTCGATGGCAACGTCGTGCCGGATGTGCTTCACACAGCGCCCGACCGGCGTCTAGACGCTCTGCTCCGAGGCCCTGGTCAGGAACTCTGAGATGAACGGCAGCTTGGGGTCGCGCCCGAGCATCGTTCCGAACAGCAGGCCGAGCCACACCAGTCCTCCCAGCCCGAAGACGATCTGTGTGACGGCGGCCGACAGGTAGGACGCACCAAAGAGCAGGGCCGGCCACAGGAACCCGTAGAAGATCGCCTGCAACCCGTGGAACCGCATGCGCGCGTCGCGCCCCCTCAGGAACGCGGGAAGACCGGTGAACGGGAGGAGCACGTAAGCGAGCCAGGCCATCGGGCGAGGTTATCCCGACCGATCCCGGCCCTGTTATCCATTGATGATGGCTAATCGACTCGCCGGGGAGACCAGCCCCTACCTCCTCCAACACAAGGACAATCCCGTCGACTGGTACCCGTGGGGAGACGAGGCATTCTCCAAGGCGCGGGACGAAGACAAGCCCGTTCTCCTGTCGATCGGATACGCCGCGTGCCACTGGTGTCACGTGATGGAGCATGAGTCGTTCGAGGACGCCGAGACCGCGCGGCTGATGAACGATGGGTTCGTCTCGATCAAGGTCGACCGCGAGGAGCGCCCCGACATCGACGGCATCTATATGTCTGCGGTCCAGGCGATGACGGGGGGTGGTGGATGGCCGATGACGATGTTCCTCACGCCCGACGGCGATCCATTCTTCGGCGGCACCTACTTCCCGCCCGTCGATCGCCACGGGATGCCTTCGTTCAAGAAGCTCCTGACCGCGATCTCCGATGCGTGGCGGGAGCGCCGCGACGAGGTTCACGAGCAGGGCCAGAAGCTCACCGCTCACATCAAGGAGCAGAGCGCCCTCGGATTCGGGGCCGGAGAGATCGAAGCGGGAATCGTCGAGGGGGCCATCGCCGCGCTCAAGGCAAGCTTCGATCCCACCTACGGCGGCTTCGGTGGAGCCCCGAAGTTCCCTCAGGCGATGGTGATCGATGTCCTCCTGGCGGCCGGGGGCCGAGGTAACACCGACGCCGCGCAGATGGCGACGACGACCCTCGACGGGATGGCAGCCGGTGGGATGTTCGATCAACTCGCCGGCGGGTTCGCCCGCTACTCGGTCGATCCCTACTGGCTGATCCCCCACTTCGAGAAGATGCTGTACGACAACGCACAGCTCCTGCGCACCTACGCGCGCTCGTGGCAGAACACCGGCAACGCCCGGCACCGGAAGGTCGCCGAGATGACCGCCCGGTGGCTACTAACCGAGATGCGCGATCCGGCGGGCGGATTCTGGTCGTCGCTCGACGCCGACTCCGAGGGCGAGGAGGGCAGGTTCTACGCCTTCACCCTGGACGAGGTCCGGGACGCGACCGGCGACGACTTCGGGCACGCGGTCGAGGCCCTCGGGTTCACCGAGGCCGGCAACTTCGAAGGCAAGAGCGTCCCGGTCCACGCGGCGGTGATCGAACGCAACGCCGAGGAGCGCGTCCGCGGGGCTCTGCTCGCCGTGAGGAACACCCGGGTCCGTCCGGGGACCGATTCCAAGGTCCTGGCCGGGTGGAACGGGCTGACCGCGGCCGCGCTCGCGGAGGCCGGCGTCGCGCTCAAGGAGCCCACGTGGATCGCGGCCGCCGCCGAGGCGATGGACTTCGTCCTCACCACGATGCGGGTGGATGGACGTCTGATGCGCTCCTACCGGGAGACCGACGCGGGCGAGAAGCTCGTCAAGCACCTCGGGTACGCCGAGGACTACGCCTTCGTGCTCGAGGCCTGCCTCGCCTTGTTCGAAGCGACCGGGTCGGCCTCATGGTTGGAATCGGCACGCTGGGCCGCCGACGAGGCGATCCGTCTGTTCGCTTCCGATGACACGTTCTTCACGACCGGGACCGACGCACCCGACCTGATCACGAGACCGAAGGAGCTGGTCGACAACGCGGTTCCGTCGGCTAACTCGGTACTGGCACTGGGGCTACAGAAGATCGCCCTGGTCACCGGGAAGAACGACTACGAGGACGTGGCGCTCGCTGCGATGAGGCCGCTGGCCGATGCCGCCGGCCGCTCCCCGACCGGCTTCGGAACCCTGCTCGGAGCGATCGACTTCTATACGTCGGACCCCGACGAGATCGTCATCCTCGGCCCGAGCGCCGAGCCTCTCCTCGACGTCGTGCGCGAGCGCTACCGCCCGAACAAGATCCTGATCGCGCCGGACGACGCTGCCGATCTCGAGGGCGTGACGCCCCTGGTCGAGGGCCGGGGCCCGGTCGAGGGCAAGGCGGCGGCGTACGTCTGCCACCGCGGCGTGTGCCTGCTCCCGGTCACCGACCCGGAGGCGTTGCGGGAACAGCTGAAATCGGACCGCCTGTGAAAGGCGGCGTGAGGGTCAACCGGAGCGTGGTGATCCCGGGGGACGAACTGCAGATCACGTTCAGCACCTCGGGGGGTCCCGGGGGGCAGCATGCGAACAAGACGTCCACCCGGGTCGACCTTGCGTGGAACGTCGAGTCTTCCCGCGCGCTCGGGCCGCGACAGCGCGCCAGAGTGATGCAGAAACTCGGGGGCCGGATCGACTCGTCCGGGAACCTCCGGCTGTCCAGCGATCGATACCGCTCGCAAACGCGCAACCGCCAGGACGTCGCCGAACGCCTGGCGCGCACCGTCGCGAGCGCATTGAAGGAGCCGAAGACGAGGGTCGGAACCGAGCCGTCACGCGCGGCGAAAGACCGTCGCATCCAGGAAAAGAAGCATCGCGCTGAAACGAAGCGACGGCGCTCGTTGCGCGACGAGGACTATTAGCCGAATAGCCGGCTGCTAGAGACTCACCGGCATCTCGGCGAACGGCTCCTTGCGGCCGAATTCGAGGTGGGCTCCCTTGAGCGACGACAGGGAGGTCACGTGCAGCCAGCGTCCATCCTGTAGCCGGTAGAGCTCAAGAGCCAGGTCGGCGATCTCGGTGTTCGCACAGAAGTGAGAGGTCGCGTCGGGGTCCTCGTAGCGGACCTGCACGAACCGATCGACCGGGGAGCGTGCTGCACCGACGAGCTTCCAGCGCTCGTTGCGCGCGCTGAAGGCCCACGTGGGCATCTCGTAACTCCCCTTGGCCCTCACCGCCCACTTGAGATCGTTGAAGGCGATGTCCTCGTCACGGAAGCGGAGGTAGACGAAGGTCAAGGTCGGTATCGGTACCGGGCCGAGCGTCGTGCGTCCGGCGGCCGCCTCGAAGACCGCGCGTTCGCCTTGCTCGAAATTGGAACAGTGCGCCCATGCCCACGACAGGGCCTGACGTTTCCCCCATCGATGCGACTGGCACCCATGCTCGCCGGTGAACGTGAGGGTCTCCCCGTCGACCTGGACCTCGCCGGTGAACGGGACCGAGAGGTTCGGCGAGCACAGCGCGGAGAATTTCCGTTCCGCACGCTTCCGCAGCCGCGCCGGGAAGTGCTGGAAGCATCGATCGGCCGGTTCGATATCGAGCGACCACTGGATCGAGTGATCGCCCTCCTCGACGCGGCCCTCGAGGTGAGACTCGGACAGCCACGAGTTCCCGATGCGCACGATCGCGCCGTCGTCGCGCCCGTGTCCGGGAGCGAGCTGATCGACCGACTTCCGGTTCTTGATCGCCACGGTGCGCTTGCCGTCGGCATCGAAGCAGACGGCCCAGAGATCGCAGTAAGCGGGGCCGTCATCGGGGGCGGTCAACGTGTAGCGGAGCCACAGGCCCGAGCCGGTCTCTGCGTGATTGACCGTCGCGTACCAAACCTCGAGGAAGCCGGGCGACCTGCG
>WHTI01000336.1 GCA_009377815.1 Actinomycetota bacterium | reverse complement strand
GTCTACCTCCGTGAGGAAGACATGCTCATCCCCATCGCGTTCCGAGGTGAGCTCTCGGCGTATGACGGTGAGACGCCGGAGATCTTGGCGGTCGGCGTCGGTGAAGGCATCACGGGCCACGCCGCCGAGACCGGGCGATCGCTTCTCGTTCCGAACGCACTCACGTGCGAATTCGCCGTGGAGGTACCCGGTACCGAAGAGATCGAGGAGTCGATGGTCGCCGTGCCCCTGAACTACGGCACCCGCGTCATCGGTGCGATCGTCATCTCCAAGCTGGGTGTCGCCCAGTTCGACGAAGACGATGTCCGCTTGATGGAGGTCCTGGCGGGCCAAGCATCGGTGGCTCTCGAGAACGCGCGCCTCTACGAGGCCCAGCGACTCGAGGCCGAGAATGCCAAAGACAGCGCGGCCGTCGCCAACGCCCTCTTGGACGTCAGTGGTGAGCTGGCTTCGGCCGTGAGCCTGGAGGAGGTCCTCGACAGCATCATCCAGGAAACGTCGAAGACGATGGCGAGCGAGACGGTGTCGGTCTGGTTGGAAGAGCCGGATTCGGGTCACCTCAGGGTCGAGGCGCTCACGGGGTACGACGAATTGCAACGGCTCCAGATGGCGTCGATCCGCGTGCCGAGCGATCGGCTCTACGAGATGTTGCCGTCGGATCGTCCTTTGATCCTGAACTCCGGCGAGGTGAATCAGATACTCGGTCGAGAGGTCTCGATCTCGGGGACCTTCTGGGTCGCTCCGATACGGTCGGAAACGCGCTTCGGCATCCTGGTGGCGGCGCCGACGGCGGTGAACGGCCATGCGGACCGGAAGAAGCGTCTGCTGGTCGGGATCGCCAATCAGGCCAAACTCGCGATCGACAGCGCCATCAGCTACGAGAGCCTGGAGCAGACTTTCTATTCGACGGTCGAAGCCCTCGCCAACGCCCTCGAGGCGAAGGACGAGTACACGTCGGACCACGCCCGCTCGATCACGGACATGTGTCTGGACGTCGGCCGCGAGCTGGGGATCGAAGGCAAGGACCTCAAACGTCTCGAGCTGGGTGCGCTGTTCCACGACATCGGGAAGATCGGGATCTCATCGGAGATCCTGCTCAAGCCCGGGCCGCTCACGGATGCGGAGCGCGAGGCCATGAAGCGGCATCCCGAGCTGGGGGAGCAGATCCTCAGACCGATCGGTCGCCTCGAGGACGTACTGCCGATCGTCAGGCATTGTCACGAGCATCACGACGGCAGCGGGTACCCCGACGGTTTGAAGGGCGACGAGATACCACTCGAATCGCGCATCATCCTCACCTGCGACGCCTTCGACGCCATGACCACGGACCGGCCGTACCGCAAGCGGATGCCCGTGCCGGAAGCCTGTCGCCGCCTCGAACAGAGCGCCGGGACCCAGTTCGATCCCAAGGTCGTCGAGGTCTTCCTACGCCTGATCCGATCCCAACCCACCTTCGCCCAAGACCACTAACACTTGGGACTGTTGGGTCTCCCCCCAGACAACGATAAGCATGCCGTTGGCGAGACCGTGCCGATCGGAAGCGTCTCAGATGTCGGTTAGCTCCGCCGGGAGGACGCGAAGAAGCCCCGGGGAAGACCGGGGGCCGCAGAGGGCGTGGTTCGCATTGCAAGGCGTTCTGATGTTTCTTCCATTCCTACTTGTGGTGCAGCCGAGTTGTCTCCTCCAGAGAGATCAGGGTGTGCTCTTTCGAAACCGATTGGATGTGGAGATCTCTTTCTATGGACTCGACCCTCAAGGTAAGAGGAG
>WHTI01000355.1 GCA_009377815.1 Actinomycetota bacterium | reverse complement strand
GTGTTTGATGACCGAGCGTTCCTTGAGGCCCTTGGCTCGCGCGGTACGGATGTAGTCCTCGGACTGCACCTCGAGCATGTTCCCCCGAACCATGCGCGTGTAGAAGGCGGCGAACGTCACCGCAAGGACGAGCCACGGGAGCCACATCGTGGCCAGCCACTGAGCCGGATCCTCGGTGATGGGCGCGTAGTCACCGACGCTATATATGCCGATCGCAGAGTCGAAATAGAAGATGCAGATCAATCCCAGCCAGAAGGTCGGCATAGACACTCCCGCCAGGGCGAACAACATGGAGCCGCGATCGAGCAGCGATCTTCGTTTCAGGGCGGAGATCACCCCGATGGGGATCCCGATCAACAGCCACACGATCGATGCCCCGAATGCCAGCGAGAAGGTCGCCGGGAGGCGATGGAACACGGCTTCTCGAACATCGATCTGGGACTGGTAGGAATAGCCGAGGTCACCCTGGACCGCGTTCCACACGTACTTGCCGAACTGAACGTAGATCGGTCGGTCCAGTCCGAGTCGCTCTTCGATGTTCTTTACGAGTTCGGGACGGGGGTTCCGGCCTGCCATCATGACGGCCACCGGCGACGCCCGGCCGTCCTCGCTCCGGCCGGTACCACCGGGTAGGACGAAGAAGATGAGGAATACGACCGCGGCGACGAGGATGATCATCACGAATGACCACAGCAACCGTCTGATCACGTACTGAAGCATCTGGCCTCCTCGTCTCCGCTTCGTTCCGTCCTAGCCCTCAACCGGACCCTGGCTCTCGCCGGAGTCCGGGTGAAGGGCGGGGCCGGCCGTAACCGGCCCCGCTGCTCCACTTACCTCTTACTTCCGTCCACTCCTACTACTACTGGTTAACTCCAACTACCACCCAGTCGATGTGAGAGATGAACGTGTTGTAGATCGGGTTGACCAGGTCCTCCGAGTAGATGATCGTCTCGTTGTCCCAGGTCCACGGCACCCACGCACCGCTCTCGGTGGCAAGGCGGTTCGCCTCTTCCCAAGCAGCAACGCGCTCGTCGCCGAACGGCGTTGCCGCCGCGTCCGCGATCGCCTGGTTCAGGGTGTCGTCGTCGATCTCCGAGTAGTTCTGGTTACCCGACGGCAGGATGTTGTCACCGGAGAACAGCGGGTCCAGGAAGGTGAAGGCGTCGTTGTAGTCCTTGCACCAACCAGCGGACGTTCCGATGGCGACTTCCTTGTCGGGGATCCCGTAGAACTGCGTGTACTGGTTCGGGAACGCAGGGGTCTTGACGTTGAGGTTCGAGAATCCGAGCTCCTCGAGATCTGCCCTGACGGACTCGGCGTAACGGTCGTGAGGCGGGTCGGAGGCACCGACGAACAGAAGCTCGCCGTCGAAGCCATCCGGGTAACCGGCGTCGGCCATCATCTGCTTGGCCGTGTCGATGTCACCAGCCATACCGTCCGTTTCGAACGGGTTGTACTCGTCGCTCGACAGGTGTCCGGCCATGCCCGGAGGCAGGATGCTGGAGGCGATGTCGCCCGTGATCGGGCCACCCTGAAGGGTCTTCAGGTTCGCCCTGTCGATCGCCCAGTTGACCGCCTGACGGACCTCGAGCGAGTCGAACGGCT
>WHTI01000088.1 GCA_009377815.1 Actinomycetota bacterium | reverse complement strand
CGAGGCTCTGCGACGTCGAGGATATGCACGATCCGGACGTCGTCCCCAGGCGCGACGAGTTCTATCTCGACGTCTTCGATCAATGGGCTCTCGAGTATCAGAGAGCGCAACTCCTCCTTGTCGATCGTGAGCACGCCGTTGTGGAAAGAGGTCCGATCCCCGAAAATAACCTCGGTCACCTCGTACGAAGCAAGCTGGAAGCTGCCGCTAGTCGACTCGATCATGGCTATCGGTCCTTCATCTCGAATAGTGTCGGCCCCTCAACCGCATCTCTAAGCGACGCCAGCGCCGTCTCCATCAAGGCCTGCCTGTAACCAACCTCATGCTTCAGGTCAAGAGTGGGATCGCCGAACGGGTAAGAAACCGCTTTCCCGACCGTTACTCGGTTGGCGCCGACGGCGGCGGCTATCGTGGGGATGGCGGTGACTACCGAGGTAGGTATTCCCGCCCTTTCAAGTTCCTTCGCAAGCGTAGACCCGCTGCGTGTGCCGGTGCCTCAGGTGGCGCCCACGATGGCCGCCTGGACCCCCGAACTGATCAGGTCCGCGGCGATCTCGGTCCCGATGTCGGTCATCGCCTTGATGGAGCCCACGTTCCCCGTGGTCGAATACAGGAAGGGATGGAGTTTGATCCTGCCCTGATTCTCGAGGATCCTCGCCGCATCAAGGGGCACAAGGCGGTCGGGGTCTTCGTTCGCTTTGGATGTATCGAACCCCCCGTGCACGGTCTCGTAGTTCTCCTGGGTTAGGTCGTCCAACCCCGTGAGATCGTACTTACCCCAGTGGGTAGCCCACCCGGATGGGATGCGGTCGGGATTCCCCTTGGGCACGACTCCGGCCTCGGTCACCAACGCGACGAGAAGGGGATCACCGGCCTCGATCGGGTCCGGTGGATCGACTTTGCTGTAAGTCGGCAACGGCCACTCTGTCTTGTATTCGTCTCCCTTGACCTTGCGGATGAGCATCTCGATCGCCCGCTCCGCGCCGGTCTGCTCGGAGAAGACGTTGTGCCTGAGCCCCGAGGGGATGTAGCCATCCTCCTCCGCCGAGCCGAGCTCGTCACCCGCGCCCAATTTCAGCGCGAGCCGCGCCAGCTCCTCCAGGGCGGGGCCCATGCCGACGGCCGTCTCCGATGTCGGAACAATGGGAACCGAAGCCCGATAGGCCTCGGCGCCGGGAGCCTGATTGAACATCGCCGTCACGACGGAAAGGTTCAAGCTGGTTCGGACATGTGACGCTACCAAGCCGCAAGCCATTCCGTAACGTCCGCTTCCGAATGCCGGTCCCGCGACCACTACGTCTGGGTCTGACCCCGCGATCAGTGCCGCGATCTCCTCGGCCGCGCGCTCTTCGTTCGCGGATACATAGTTGTCTCCGCAAAATACGGTGGCAACCACCGCACCGCTATCACCCATGGCCCTATCCAGGCCGATAGCGGGTCCTACGGCCCCCTCCCGGAGCTCGGGACCCACATCCGCCGACTCTTCGCCACCGATCCCGGCGAAGAACTGATTGATGTAGTGAACAACCCTTACCGGTCTATGCCCGTCTTCGCCCATCGAATCTCCCTTTCTTCTTACCCGTGCTCGTCGTCCTACACGAGGTGGGGACATGAGTCCCCACCTCATTCCCATCTCTTAGCACTCGCAGAGGAGCTGAGGCTCATAGTTCTCGGGGTAGTGGAGCCGGCCATCCTCATCCCAGCGATAGCCGGCGTCCTCGAGGATCTGGCGCGACAGCTCCATATCGAGGAACGGCCAGTGTGGGCCATCGACCTCTTCTCGGGGGATGTCGGTGTTGGTCCACGTCTCGTTCCCCGGAGCGATCGTTCCGGTTCCGGCATCGGCATTGCCGCCCGCGATCACGTCAACGATCGTCTCGAAGTCGAACAGGTGAGACACCGCGTGGCGCAGGTGGTAATCCTGGAACGGCGACTCCTCGTTCATCACGAAGGCCAAGAACCTAACGGTGATGCCCGGGACCTCCAGGACCGTGAAGCGCTCATCGTTGCGAGCCTGATCGACCGCGTTGGCCAAGAGCGTGTCCGTCTGGTGGAAGTACACCGCCTCGTCCTGCAGGTCCCGGAGGATCGCCTGGCTGTCCGCCAGGTTCTTCATCACGAAACCCTCTGACCCCGCTGGTCCGGCCCAGTAGTCGTCGTTTCGCGACCACTCGACGCCCTCCGAGATGTTCACGCTCTCGACCTCGTAGGGGCCACTGCCCGTGTAATCCACGTCCTGCCACTCGGCGGGGTGGTTCAGGTCGTTGTCCTCCACGACGTTCTGCCACACGTGCTTGGGCAAGATCGGTACCTGTGCCATCGCCACGTGGGGGAACACCGCCGCTGGCTCCGACAGGTTGAACTGAACCGTCAGGTCGTCGACGACATCTACGGACTCGAGCGGAGCAAGCGCACTGAGGAAGAAACCGACCTCCCACTCCTTGATGTACTCGTAGCTGAACTTGACGTCCTCGGCGGTGACCGGCCGGCCGTCCGTGAAGGTCATCCCTTCATTCAGGGTCGCGACGACCGTCGTCTCGTCGACGGCCTCGAAGGTCTCCGCGGCCCACGGCACGACCTCGATCTCGGGACTGATCCTCGTCAAGGTGTCGTACGTGAGGTCCTGGTTCATCTCGACTTCGATCGTGTAGGCCTCCTGGGCCATGATGTTCATGTTGTCGATGTCGCCACCGTGAGCAAACCTAAAGACCTTGTCATCGCCGGTAGGGACGGCCTGATAGAAGTTCCAGAAGTTGTACAGACCGACAGCGATCGCCGGGACCACGCCTGTGTACGCCTCGCTGTTGTAGACGTCGAACTGCGTCGGGTGGTACGACGTGACCAGCGGGATGTCCTTGGCGACGTACTCTTGCGCCTCCAAAAGGAGAGCACGCCGCTCGTCGAAGTCGTACGTCTGCCTCGACTCCAAGACCAGCTCGTCGAACTCAGGGTTGCAGTACTGCGCGTAGTTGCTGCCTCCCGGGACCGCGAATTCACACAGGAACGGCGGCCCAAGCAGGGCATCGGGATCGGCCCTCAATAGCGTGCCGAGGTACCCGAAGGAGACCATGTGCTCCTCCTCGGACTCAACCAACCCCGCGATGTCCGCGAAGTCGGCTGCGAACTTGTACTCACTGCTGATCCCCAGGGTATCCATGTTGTCGAGGACCAACTGGTTCGACTCGAACTGCTGCGCGTCATAGGCGGAACTCGGCCCTACCAGTACGACGGTAGGAACCAGCGTGTCGTCGGTCAGGCCCTCTGTCACCGCCGCATCTGTCGAATCGTCGCCATCATTGGTACACGCAGCTCCCATTAGCAAGCCCATCATGACCAATATGACTACCCACTTACTCTTCCTCATGCTACTCCCTCCCACGTGGCCTTTCGGCCGACCGCTACCTATGTTCCCAACCGGAGCTCCGCACCGAACTCCCGCTACTGCTTCACAACCTTCGAATCGTCGTGCAAATGACACGCCACGTAGTGGCCCTCACGTACCTCCAGTAGTTCCGGAGCCTCTTCTTCGCAAACTCTTCCCCCCGCCGGACACCGAGGGGCGAACGCGCATCCTTGCGTCGTTGCCGAAGCAGACGAAAGGTCACCGATGATGGGGACGGGCGGCCTGATCAGGTCGGGATCCTCCAAAGGAACGGCAGCCGCCAAAGCATTCGTGTAGGGATGCAACCGCTCTCCAAGAACGCCCGCCGCAGGACCCATCTCGACCACTCGGCCGAGGTACATGATCGCCACCCTGTCGCACAGATAACTCAGTGTTGTCAGGTCGTGAGAGATGAAGAGCATCGCCAGGTTCTCTTCGTCTCGCATGCGCTTCAACAGATTCAGGATCCCTGCCCGCACGGAGACATCGAGCATCGTCGTGGGCTCATCCGCGATCACCAGGTCGGGGCCGAGGATCAGGGCACGCGCCACTGCCGCTCGCTGCAACTCACCACCGCTCAGTTCGTGCGGGTATCTCTCGATGTAGTACTCGGCGGGACGGAGCCCGACCCTCTCGAGCATCTCCATCACGGCGCTGCGACGTTCGCTCCTGTCGCCGACCTTGTGGATGCGTAGCGGCTCCGAGATCGCATCGGCGATCTTCCAACGAGGATTCATCGAGTCGAAGGGGCTCTGGAACACCATGCCTACCTTTCGGCGGAAGGTACTCAGGCGAGCTCCCCCAACGTGGGTGATGTCTTCTCCTCGGTACGAGATGCTGCCCGACGTCGGTTCTTGGAGCTTGGCAAGCATCTCTGCCGTCACACTCTTGCCGCAGCCGCTCTCCCCCGCCAAACCCAAGACAGATCCCGGATCTACGTGTAGTGACACCTTGGTGACGGCGCGGATGTCGTCGACATTTCGCCTGAAGATCGACTTGCTTCCGGTGAAGACTTTCGTGAGCTCTCGGGCTTCGATGACCGGGGTCCGTGAAGCATTGGAATCGCTACGCTGGGCGACCGGCAGGCCCAGGAGTTCCGGGTCGTTATCAACAGGCTGACGGTCCACCGGCATGGCTCCTTCGGCCTTCATGTGCGCGTCTCCTCGAGGCGGTGCCTCACTGACCGCCAGATGTCCGGAGACAAGATCTCCTCTCGGAACTCCCGAGCCTTCTCGGGAAAGTGGCACAGTTCGAAATGCCCCGGTCCAACCTCGACCCACGGTGGCTTGGTGGCACAGATCTCCTGCGCGAAGGGGCATCGAAGGGCGAAATCGCAACCCTCAGTACGTTTGGTCAACGCCGGCGGCGAACCGGGGATGGAAACGAGCTCTCCCTCGGAGAGCAAGTGAGGGATCGCCGCCTTCAGACCAAGCGTGTAGGGGTGAGCTGCCTCGTGGAAGATGCTTCTGACCGGACCAAGTTCAACGATCCGACCGGCATACATGACGATCACTCGATCGCACATCTCGCCGATGATCCCGACGTCATGCGAGATGAGGACCATGGATCGGCCCCTTTCACGCTGCTTGGCCAGGATCTGCCGGAGGATGCCATCCTGAACGATCACGTCTAGCGCCGTGGTCGGTTCATCCGCGATGATCAGGTCGGGCTCCAGGGACATCGCCATGGCCGTGCAGATGCGCTGCTTCATGCCGCCGCTGAGCTCGTGCGGGTAACTTCGGACGCGATCCTGGTCGATACCGACCATCGTCAAGAGCTCTCTGGAGCGCTTCCACGCGTCGGAACGTGAGATCTTCGAATCATGCGTCCGGATCGCCTCGCTCATCGCGTCGCCGACCTTGTAGACGGGGTCCAAGACATTCATCGTGTCCTGGAAGATCGCGGCGAGATGCTTCCAGCGAATCTTGCGGAACGCCTTGTTGCCCATCGTCGTCAGCTCCTCGCCCCGAAAAACGACGCTTCCAGACGAAAGCGAGCCATTGTTTGGGAGAAGCCGGAGCAGGGCCCTCCCGATGGTGCTCTTCCCGCAACCGCTTTCGCCCACGAGGCCGACGATCTCGCCCTCGTCCACGGTGAAGGACACGCTATCCAGGGCCTTGACAGACCTGTCCCCGATAGTGAAATCGACGCAGAGATCCCTTACCTCGAGCAAGCTCACCGCCGGCTCCTCAACCTTGGATTAACGACTTCTTCCAACGGGCGCACGGAGAAATAGAGCGCGGCGGTCGCGAGCGTGATCGCCGTGCCTGCGGAGAACGTCCACCACCACGCGGACTGAAGCGCCCCCTCCTGGAAGCTCCTTCTCAGGATCACGCCCCAACTCGTGCTGGTCGGATCGCCGAAGCCCAGGAAGCTGATCACGGACTCGGCGATGATCGCGCTGCCGAACTCAACGGGGAAGAAGACGAGGGAGACCGGCAGCGTCAGGGGAAAGATGTGCTGGACGAGGATCCGCGTATGGGACGCCCCCGACACCCGGGCCGCCTTAAGGAACTGCCGGTTCCGCAATGTGAGGACCTGATTCCTGACGACCCGCGTCGGTTGTCGCCACGCAAGCACGGATATCGCGAGTATCACCGTCGTGAAACTCGGACCCAAGACCGCGAGGATGATGACGGCAAGCGGCTCTGCCGGGATCGTGTATGAGAACTCCACCGCTCTCGTAACCAGGTTGTCGACCCAACCTCCGAAGTACCCGGCGAGCAATCCAAGGATCGTGGCGATGGTTACGCCCACAACCGCGGCTATGAAGCCGATCGTCAAGGCCGTCCGTGCGCCGAGGAGAACCTGTGAGAAAACGTCTCGCCCGAGATTCGTCGTGCCGAAGGGATGTGCCAAAGAGGGGGGTTCGAGCGCGGCCACACTGCCCGACGCACTGCGCGTCATCTCCTGCGGGTCGTAGGGGGCGAGCCCCGAGCCGAAAATCGCCGCGAAGATGAACACCGCGAAGATGAGGATGCCGAGGACCGCCATCTTGTCGCGGAGTATGGCGCGGAGCATGTCGTCCCTTGTCATGCCGGCCCCTCCACCATCCTGGCCTTACCGAACTTGGCTCTCGGGTCCACATAGGTGGACAGGAGGTCCCCGAAGAAGTACATGAGCACGACCAGGGTGCCAACCAGGACCAGAGAGCCCTGAGCCACCGTGTAGTCACGTGCGCTGACCGCCGCCACGATCTCGCGTCCAAGACCCGGCCAACTGAAGACGACCTCCACGGCAACCAGCCCGCCCAGGAGCCAGCCGATGATCGTGGTGCTGGCAGCGATCAGCGGAAGCAGGGCGTTCCGGAAAGCGTGAGCGAAGATGACCCGGAACTCGGACAGACCCTTCGCCCTGGCGAGATCGATGTACCCAGATTCGAGGGCGTCCACCATCATGTTCCTCATCAGGAGCAGCGGCAGGCCGAAAAGGGTGATGGTACCGGCCAGCACCGGCAGTATGAGGTGCTTGAGGAACTCCATCGAGAGATAGAAGCTCCAGCTGGTTTCGCCGAAGTTCCCGGTTCGCATGCCCGAAGCGGGGAGCCAGTTCAACTTGATGGCGAAGACGTAGACCAGGATCATGCCGGCCCAGAATGTCGGCACGCCTCGGAAGAAGAGAGCCAGGGAAAGTCCGAACCGTTCGACCGATCGACCCCGTTTCCAGGCCAGGAGGGAGCCGATAACAGAACCAAACGTGTAGGAGACCAAGAACGTCACCAGAGCCAAGAGGCCCGTGTTTATGAATCCCTTGAAGATGATGTTCGACACGGGCGTCTGCTTCGAAAGGGAGGTTCCGAAATCCCCCTGAACCAGGTTCCCGATGTACTTGCCATACTGGACGATGATGGGGTCGTTCAGACCCAGAGACTCGGTCAACCTCTCCTTGACGGCAATGTCCCCCAGCTCACCCACTTGAGCGGCGACGGGATCACCCGGCATCAATCGGAACAGGAAGAACGCGACCGAGATGACCAGCAAGAGATTGAGCACCATGTAAAGGAGGCGGCGGAAGATGTAGCCGGTACTCATAAACCGGTTCCTCTCAAGAGCCCCTGTGCATCCGGAGTCGGGTTCGAATCCACAGCAACGCATGAGCGTCGCTCGTTCGTGGCCAGACCTATCATCGAAGATATATGATATTGAGCGACGGGCGCAAGGCTCCGAGGATGACCCCCCAGCGCGCCCCGACGGGGCACCACTGGGAGATTCCCAGCGGCCGCGCGGGACCTTTGGATCCCGCTCTCCCCTGGGGCCGACCCACGTTGGTGTTCGATCAGTTCCCCCGAACCCGCCCCAGGGCCGCGATGATCGGATCCGGGTCTAGGGCTAAGGCAAGTAGCCCAACCTCGGATTCGTACACCTCGGCCGGCGTTGCGTTGCGAACCTCCTCCTCGATCACGTGATAAACGGGCAGACCCAGAGCGACGCCCGCAAGCGGCCCCGCGAACGTCGGATCTCCGGTCGTAACCGTCATGCCGAAGATCTCCGTGCTGTCGGCGTCAGGACAACCGAGCAGAACGACGACTTCCTCCACGCCATGCTCCTCGGCTACCTTCTTGATCACTGATTGATCATCCAGACCAATCGCACCTGCGGCCGTTCAGACGAAGCACTGAGTGAATGCATGGACATCGGCAGCGCCCGCTGCCAGCGCCAGCTTGGTTATCGCCTCACCCGGGACGCCGTCGCGCTCGCCCAGAGCGATCACTTGCTTGCCCTCAATCTGCACGTTCTCACCTCCACTCATACGAGTGAGCCAGCTAGGGTCTCGATATCCTTCATAGAGATGTCATCTCCCGTAAGGCGCCCCACTTCCTGCCCATCCCTAAAGGCAAGGAAGGTTGGCAGTCCCATAACCCGTAGGTCCACGCAGAGCATCCTGTTCTCCGGGGCGATGACTTTGTAGAACTTCACCGCGCCTTGCATCGAGTCGTTCAGCTCCATCACCGATGGTTCCAAGCGGATGCACGGAACGCATCGCGGCCCCCAGAAATCGAGCACGACGGGAACGTCGGAGCCCAACACCTCTTCCTCGAAAGTGTCACGAGTCACCTTGTGCATCTGCCGGGTATCGGTCATGAGATCAGCCACCTTTCTTAAGCGCCGGCCCGCGATTTCGTCTCAATAGGAAGGAGAAGCCATCAGACAAACTCGTCATACGGCCGAGGAAGAAGCTGCCCTTGGCATAGAAGAAGGCGGTGTGCAGGTTTCCCTCGGTTAGTCCTCTGACCGCGTGGCCCAGGAAGGGAACGGCAGAGGCGATATGGCCCTGAGTAGGAGAGAATCCGGGCAGCCCGTGCTCTCGCACGAAGTCCCCGACGCCCGACGGATCGATCTCATGGCGAAGAGCGGCCATGCCGGCCAACATCCGGTAGTTGTTGAGGGGGACGTCGCCACCACCCTGCGGGATGGTGAGTTCGGGATTATGCAACTCCGTGGCGAAACGATCGACGTCAACGATCTTCATGCCGACCCGGTCGAGCGGTTCGCACACAACCGCTCCGAGGATCTCCTTCTGTGAGGCACCCGCCCGAATAGGGTGCTTGCCCACGCACGTCAGGTCGACGAGGGGTGCCCTTCCATCGTCTTGGCCGAGTACCAGCGCAACCGAACCGAGGACATCTTCTAGGATCGGCATCTCATTCTTGAGGTGGCCGGCGTGCTTCATGCCGAGCTTCGACAGGGCCCCGCCCGCTATCACCGCGACGTTTCGGAACAGACCCGAGGCGATCATGCCGCTGCCCAACACAATGCTGTGATTCGGAGCGCAGCAGAAGGCTTTGATATCGGACCCCGTCGCCTCGAGACAACCGGCCATCTGGCCGACGGCCTTTGCCAGCCCGCCGCCTCCGCGCTGATAGCGATCGCCGGCCGCCTCTTCGCCGCATCCCATTAGGTAATCGATCGCCCCCGCCGTTCCCTCGGGTAAGAGCGACAGCGCATGGCGCAGCGCCGCGGTTGCCGTTGCTTTGGCCGCGAGATTCTCGAGCATGGTTGCAGCGTCGAGAGCGGGGTCCTCGGAGTGAGCGGGTTTGATGCATCCGATGATGTCCGAACCCATGTAGAGGGGCAGGGCGCCATCGTCGATCGCCTCGGCGATGTCTCCCGGAGAACTCCCCTCACCGATCCTCTCCCGATCATCCTCCACGAGTGGACCCCGCTGATCGCGGACCTCCCACGCCGACCGCATGAAGTCCTCATCCAGATCGACGAGCTTGAAGTCGTCACTGGCCTTCAGGAGAAGATAGAACTCCGCCTGTGGGACGATCCGGCCGTCTTTCCCCCACTCTTCCGCCCGATCAACGGGGCTCCGGAACCACGGCTCAGGATGGTCCCAGAGGGATTCCGGAGCCATCCCGCCGACAAAAACCTGGTTGGGCGCGTACGCGATCGTTTCCTCAAAGGTCCGAAGCCGTTGGGTGATACGCCCCAGCAATTCGGGGTCCTTCTCAACCTCCCGGCGAGGCTTTGACCCGTAGCGCACAAGATCGGGCGTGTGGAACAGAAAGAGGGACGCCGCCTTGATGACCGCCGGCGTACCGGTCAGGGGAACCCGCATAGAGACACCCCCGAAGCGTTCAGGTAAGTCGCTCCATGCTTGAGAAGGACGTCTTGAAGGGCTCCTTCATCTCGGTCGCGAACGAAGGGGTCGAGAGGGGTCTCGGGAGGGTCCGAGCATCGTCGCCGGTCGCGAGGAAAAGCCTCGTATCGCCCGCGGACCTGCCCTCCATACCCCGGTTTCCCCTTCCTCTGCTCAGCAACCGCTCGACGCTCCTGAGCGAGTCTCGATTGAGCCCCTTCTTGAGTAATGGTAAACATACATTCAAACAAGGTCAACCGGTCATCGGGGCCACCAGCGAATCCTCGGGGGGGTTCCGTCTGTGGCTTCGAGGTCGGATTGTATAGGATATATATCACACCCAGACATGGTGGGGGCGAACGGCGACGCCCCCGATCCGCCTAGGAGGTGGCTTTAGATGAAACGGAGATGAAGCCACCACCGCGTCGTCCGGTCTGGACGACAACAACAGAGCGGATCGCGCTGATTCCAAGCATGGGGCAGATCCGGTTCTGTCCGGATCCGCAAGAGCCGCCGCGCGGCCCTCAACTTGGAGGTCTACTTGAGAAGCACGCTAGGGAAGCTGGCTCTCCGCGTTTTCGTGGGATGAACCACCACGCTCGATCTCTTCATGATGCCACCCCGGGACACCACAGCAAGGCTCTGGCACCGAAGTTGTCGACGTTGACGAACCCGTAGGCGATGCGCTTCAGGACCCCGACCTT
>WHTI01000273.1 GCA_009377815.1 Actinomycetota bacterium | reverse complement strand
TTTGTGGAGCTCGACGTCCGCGTGCAGCGACAGCACCCCGAGCAGGAGACTGAGGCGCCGGGGATCGAGCCCGATAGGAACGCGGCGAGGTTGAGCGAGGTCACTGTTGGCGACCAGGGCCTGGATCTCAACCATCAAGGGACGGGTGCCCTCAAGTCCCGGAAACACCACCGATCCCGGCACGCCCGGGCGTCGGTCGGCCAGGAGCATCGCCGAGGGATCCGCCACCGGCTCGAGACCGGCCTCCGTCATCATGAACACTCCGGTCTCCTCGCACGAGCCGAACCGGTTCTTGGCCGCACGAAGCAGCCGGACCGTGCCGGTGCGCTCGCCTTCGAGGGTGAGCACCACATCGACGACGTGCTCGAGAGTCTTGGGACCGGCGACGGTCCCCTCCTTGGTCACGTGGCCGACCAGAACGACGATCGTTCCGGTCTCCTTCGCATGGCGGGTCAGATGCGCGGCGCAATCGCGTACCTGCACCACCGATCCGGCCCCCTGCTCGGCCGCGGATGTCTCGAGCGTCTGTATCGAATCGACGACCAGTACATCGGGCGCCTCCGTCTTCGAAGCTGCGAGAACGGATTCGAGGGAGGTCGTCGACAACGCACGGAACCGCTCGGTATCGAGCCCCAGGCGCGATCCGCGCAAGGCGACCTGGTCGAGTGACTCCTCTCCGGTGACCAGAAGGGTCTTACGCCCCGCTTCCATCATCCCGGCCAGGAACTGGAGCACGATCGTCGACTTGCCGATCCCGGGCTCTCCGGCCAGGAGGGCGCAGGTACCGGCCACGAATCCACCGCCGAGAACCCGATCGACCTCATCGATGCCGGTGGAGAAGCGGTGGAGGGCCGCACCGCCGGAGCCGAGGACGGTCGCTCCCGACGCGGCCGGGCCGGCCGCTCCCGACTGTGCCGCGGTGCTCCACGCCCCGCAGTCGGGACAGCGCCCGAACCATTTCGGGCTAGAGAATCCGCACGTCGTACAGGAATGGGTGATGCGCTCCTTGGCCATGGGCCCCACCCTAGAGACCCCCTACGACACTTCCCCGGTAGCATCCGAGGATGCTGAGCTATGAGCGCCAGCCGGGGGTGGTTCGGGCGCTGCTCCTCTTCGGGGGCCTGGGCATGGCCGTGGCACCGTTCCTCAACTGGTGGGTCGGATTCGACTTGAGTACCAGCGAAGGACTGTCGGGTTCGGGCTTGGGGTCCGCCTCCGGAAACCTCGTCCTGATCGCGGGAGCCGCCACGGTGCTCATCGCGCTGATCCCCCGCTTCGCCCCGCTCGGGATACTCACCGGGCTCTTCGGTGGCGCGATCGGGGTACTCCATCTACTCGCCGTCATGCCCTGGCTCACCGTGATCGATTTCACCGGCTCGGGACCGGACCGGGGGATTGTCATGGCACTTGGAGGGGCTGCGCTCACCATGAGCGGGGGGATCGTCGGACTCTCGGTAGCGGCGGCCGCTCAGGCTCACGCGCAGCGCTGAGAAACGGGCCCAAAACCTGTTCTGTTCAGTCCTGAGCTTGCTTGCCGGGTCCGTGACACGTTCAAAACGGGTTAAGGGCAGAGAAAAGCCCGACGGAGGCGGACCTCGGCGTCGGGCTTCATCTCTCTCTATCCCACCAGGTGCCCTCTTGTCGGACACCGGGTGGAAACCTTGATCAGTCTAGTCGGACGATTCTCCCTCGTCGGCCCCGGCTCCTGCACCGGCCAGTTCGACCGGGATGATGTCCGGGGTGCGCTCCGCCTTGCGGAACACGATCTGGGTGTCCTCGCCTTCGCCCTCGGTATCGACGATGATCCCGTCGCCGGCCTCGAATTCCTTCCAGAGGATCTTCTCGGACAACGGGTCCTCGATCAGTCGCTGGATCGCCCGCCGTAGCGGTCGAGCGCCGAGTGACGGGTCGTAGCCGGTCGAGACCAGCTTGTCCTTCGCGCCTTCGGTGAGCTCGATCTCGACGTCCTGGCTCTTGAGGTGTTCGACGACTCGCTTGATGAGCAGCTCGACGATCGAGTGGACCTCGTCCCGGCTGAGCTCGTGGAAGACGATGACCTCGTCGATACGGTTGAGGAACTCGGGACGGAAGCTCTTCTTGAGCTCGTCGTTCACCTTCTCCTTCATCTTCTCGTAGCTGAGCTCGGAGTCCTGGGTCCCGAAGCCCATCTGCGGCTTGCGGATGTCCCGGGTCCCGAGGTTCGAGGTCATGATGATGACGGTGTTCTTGAAGTCGACCGCCTTCCCCTGAGCGTCGGTCAGACGACCGTCCTCCAGGATCTGCAGCAAGGTGTTGAACACGTCGGGGTGCGCCTTCTCGATCTCGTCGAGGAGCACCACCGAGTAAGGACGACGTCTGACCGCTTCGGTCAGCTGACCGCCCTCTTCGTAGCCGACGTAGCCCGGAGGCGAACCGACCAGACGACTGACCGTGTGCTTCTCCATG
>WHTI01000307.1 GCA_009377815.1 Actinomycetota bacterium | reverse complement strand
GACCCCGCCGGGGAGCTCGAAAGGAACCTCAACGACCAACTCGTGGCGGCCTACGAGCCGACCGAGGGCCAGCTCACGTCGCTTCAGCGAGTCGTCACCCGGCACCTCGAGGCCACCGACTCGGCCATCGCGAGGGAGATCCTGGTCAACTGGGCCCAGACCTCGGCCCACTTCAGGAGGGTCGCTCCGGTTGCGGAGATCGCCCGCCTCGAAGCGATGTTCGAGGGAACGGCCGTCTCCGCGGCCTAGACGCTGACGGCTCCCATCTGCGCCATCATTGCCATCGTGTCGAAGTACACGCTTACCGTCACGATCTGATCCCCTTCGAAGGTGATCACGCTTGCGAAGGGAAACCCCAGGCGGTTACCGCTCGCAGGGATCTCCTCGGCGCCGAAGACGAGACGGCTCGTGTGCGTTCCCTCGTACGTTCCTTCAACGGACACGCCGGCGCCGTCGACCAGGAAACGCTCGAGGTGGTGCCGGCCGTCGGGCACCGCCGGCGGTGAACGCCTCCCCGAAGGCTCTATATCCCTCGCGCGAGGTCGGCTCGGGCATCCCGGACATCATCACCTTGCACGACGGAGCTGGGAGTGCCACGGCGTCGTCGAACTCATGCGCGTCGATCTTCCGGTACAGGGTGCGGACGGTCTCTCTGAGGTCGGCCATCTCGGTCCTCCTTGGCTGCTCCGGTTGACACTCGAAGCATGGGTCCGGGGGCCGGCTCCGCTATCGGGAATACTCCCCACAACGAAGGAGTGGCCGATGACCCAGGGGACCATCGCGACCGATCTGGCCCGGGGCATGCCGCTGGAGACCGGCCTTCGAGCCTGCTTGCTGGCCACGCGCTGGCCCAGTTGAGCGGGGCGTCCGCGGAGATCGAGGCCCAAACCTTCAACGTCGCTCTCCTGATCTATTCGGGCTGCACCGCCGAGACCGCCGCCCTCGTGAACCTGGCGGGGGAATGGCGCGAGTTCTCTCGACTGGCGGAACCTCACATCTTCGGTCCGCGTTCACGGATCGCACGTCTCACGATGAGGTCCATGCGTATCGCCCACCCGGGAGCATCCGGTCTCGCGACCGTCACGAGGAGACTCCCCTCGCTCAAGAAGTTGTTGAGGCGGCGAACAGGACCCACTGCGAGGTCGCCCAGCTGATGAGCCAACGATTGGGTCTGGAGGCCGGCGTCAGGGGACCTCTCGCGTGCGCTTTCGAACGATGGAACGGGCCCGGAGGGCCGGATCACGTTCGAGGCGAAGACATCCCGCTGGTGACGCGCCTCGTTCATGTCGCGCAAGCGGTCTCTCTCTCCGAGGAGATCGACCGAGGTGACTTCGCCACTCTCGAGGCGGCCGCGGATCGGTCCCTGGAACCGGACGTCGTCCGGCTCTTCATCGCCAACGCCGACGGGCTGACGGCCGACGAAGGGACATCGCTGTGGGACACGGTGCTCGCGGTCGAACCGGGTGAACGGGCGACCCTCTCCAAGGACGGCATCGATCGGGCGTTGAGCGCCATGGCCGACTTCACGGACCTCAAGTCCACCTACACCATCGGACATTCACGGGGGGTGGCCGATCTCGCGCGCGCGGCGGCCCCGGCCTCTCGTCTGCCGGGGGATGAGGTTGTCGACCTCTACCGAACGGCACTCATACACGACGTCGGACGCGTGGCGGTAAGTGGTGTCGTCTGGGAGAAGAAGGGCCCACTCACCGAGGATGAATGGGAACGGGTCCGCCTACACGCCTACCACTCGGAGAGGATCGCGGCCCGCTCTCCCCTTCTCGCCCGGATCGGCCCGGCTCGCCTCGATGCACCACGAGAGGCTCGACGAGTCCGGTTATCACCGGGGCAGCCGCGCTCCCGAACTACCCCAGGCGGCTCGGATCCTCGCCGCCGCCGATGCGTATCAGGCGATGACCCAACCCCGTCCCCACCGGCCGGCCCGGAGCACTGAGGAGGCTTCGGTCGTGTT
>WHTI01000403.1 GCA_009377815.1 Actinomycetota bacterium | reverse complement strand
TCCCTCGAGGAGCTCCTGCTCGTCGCTGACCCGCATCTCGAGCGGCATCTCCTGGTACTTGTCGATCGTCGTCCTGTCGCCGACCTCGACGACCCCAAAGCGCCACAAGGCGCGCAACGCCTCGGAATCGAGACCGAGGGCGGACAGCTCCGCCAGGGCGCGGGAGGTTGGCACCGTCGGGCCATCGGACGGGTTGGGGAGAAACAACTCGTCGGGGATGACGATCTCGTGGCCGGCCGGATCGAGCCGGGCCAGTTCGGAGTCGACGACCCTCTCACGACCCTTGAGCACCGACTGCTCCTGCTTACGCCGGTCGGAGAGCTTCCCCGCCATGATCCCACCGCCGACGAGGACGGCGACCCCGCCGATCAACCAGGGTGCGAGGCTACCGCCGCCGTCGTCGTCTGATGAGGAGTCGGTTTCACCGACACCACCACCGGCAAACCCGTTATGGGTAGCAGGATCGGCCCCACCCGCCCGCGGGTAGGCACCCTGCAAACCGGACAGGATGGCGATGAGGCCGGTATCGAACTGACCCTCGGCGAAGAACCCATTGCCCAGCTCACGCACCTGGTCCAGTATCGATGTGTCGAGTTCGGCGCCGGGACCGGTCTCGATCTGGGTGAAGCGATCCGAGACGGCGAGGAGCAGCACGATCCCATCGTTGTCCTCGGGTGAGCCGACACCCCAGGTGTTCCCCAGTCCGGCGGCGAACTCGGAGTGGTCGACGCCACCCGTGGAGTCGACCACCACCACGGCGATCTCATGTCCGGTGGCGGTCACGAACTGACCGGCAGCGCTCTCCACGAGTTCACGGTTTTCGAGGATCCCGGCGGTATCGGTGACCCATCCCTGACAGGTTATCCCCTCGTATTCGGTGCAGGTTCCGGTCTGTGCACCCAAGGGCAGACCAGCGAGAAGAAGTACTCCCAGTAAGACACCGAGCCGTCCGATCATGAACCAGATGATAGGAACCGGCGAGACCGACCGCTGCGAGTGGCTCGCGCCGTCACACCTCATCGACACCGGTGGGAGAAAGTCTCGCTAGAGGGCAGTGGCGAGGGCCGTGACGTCGAGGAGGAGGTTGGGGAGGACACCGAGGAGGATGGTGACCACGACGACGCCGACGAGGATGGTCTTGGCCAGGGTGCTGCGGACCGGCTCGACATCGGTCTCCGCCTCCTGCATGTACATGGAGACGATGATCCCCAGGTAGAAGGCGAAGGCGGCCACCGAGGCGATCACCCCGACGATCACCAACCATTCGTACCCGGAGCGCCACGCCTCGGTGAACACCC
>WHTI01000482.1 GCA_009377815.1 Actinomycetota bacterium | reverse complement strand
GAGGTGCTCAATGGGGTGAGCCTTGAGGTGCCGGATCGCAAGCTGGTTGCGCTGTTGGGGCGCAACGGCATGGGCAAGACGAGTCTGTGCCGATCGATCATGGGACTCGATCCTCCCGCCGTTCGCAGCGGAACCGTCGCCTACAACGGAACGGACATCACTGACATGGCCGCCTTCAAGATCGCCCGACTCGGGCTCGGCTACGTCCCCCAGGGCCGCCGCATCTTCGGCTCGCTCGACGTGGAGGAGAATCTGGCGATGGCCCAGCGCGCCCCGGCCGAGGGCAACGAGGGTGAGGTCTGGGACCTGGAACGGGTGTGGGAGCTGTTTCCCCAACTCGCCGAGCGGAAGAAAAACACGGGATCCCACCTGTCGGGGGGTGAACAACAGATGGTTGCCATCGGCCGGGCGCTGACAACGAACCCCGGCCTGCTGATCATGGACGAGCCATCCGAGGGTCTCGCTCCCGTCATCGTCGATCAACTCAACGAGAGGTTGCTGGCGTTGAAGGAGACATCGCTGTCGATCCTGCTTGTCGAACAGAACTACTCGATGGCCCTCAAGCTCGCCGACATCGTCTACGTGATCGAGAACGGCAAGGTCGTATTCACCGGCGGCCCGGACGAGCTGGACTCCAACGAGGACGTCAAGAGGCGTCATCTCGGAGTGGGGGTCTAAGTGCACCCCACCGCAATTACGCTGACGTTTCAACGGCCAGTGACGCCCCTCGCGGCGTCCTCGTCCTTGAAGCACCGCACCGGGTGCGTCTTCGTCCTGCGTCCTGGCGAGCGACGCCTCTGGCTCGCCGAAACATGCGACCGTATTTACGGTGGGGAGCACTAAGTGCACCAGGGCGATAGGGCCAACCACCATCGCAGATTCTCCGACGCTGCAATCGATTTCGCTGACTAGTCTGGTTCATCTCGCAAACGAGGAGAACCCATGACCACCGAACTCGGTTTCGCCCCCAACGAGGACCCCTTCGTGGTGGTCCACGGTGGTTTCTATCGACGCTGGTTCTCG
>WHTI01000282.1 GCA_009377815.1 Actinomycetota bacterium | reverse complement strand
AGCTGGTCACCGTGACCTCGCCCCCTAGGACCGACGAACGAGCCATCGCGTCCGAGACCACCGCCGCCGCATCGACCGGGTAGCGCGACTCCAGGGCGATGAGGATCGCCGCCAAAAGTTGCTCGCGCGCCGGCGGGAAGTGTTCCCCTCGTTTGGCCATCTCGATGCCGATCGAGGTCGCTCGGCCCCGCAGCTCTTCGGGGAAGTCGCTCTCCTCGAGGGTCACGTTCACCCCCATCCCGGCGACCATCGCCTGGATCCGTGAGGAACCCGAGCGGCTCTCGACCAGTATCCCCGCCACCTTCTTGCCGTCGATCTCGATGTCGTTGGGCCATTTGATCTTGCACGGGAGCTCGGTCACCGCCTCGATCGCCTCAGCGGCCGCAACCCCGAGCGCGGTCGTGATCAACCCGGGATCGCCCTCGGGACGCAGCACGATCGAGAACAGCAGGGACGCTCCCGGAACTCCGACCCACTCCCGGCCCCAGCGTCCCCTGCCGGTTCGCTGATGGTCGGCAACGATGACGGTTCCCTCGGGCGCGGCCAACTCCGCCCGGTCGAGAGCATCGAGGTTGGTCGAGCCGGTCTCCTCGACCGCGATCAGTGGATCGCCGAAGCGCCCGACCCGGAACGAGGCGAAGTTCTCGGCATCGAACACAGGCTCCTCCATCCACCAAGGATAGGCCCCTATCCTTGGTGAGTGGATGTGAGGAAGTCGTGGGACGCGGAGTATCGGAGGGGTCGATACAGGGCCGAACCACCGGTTGACTTCGTGAAGGACATCGTCGAGGCGGCCCGCCGGCTGAACCTCACCACCGGCCTGTACATCGGCTGCGGCAACGGGCGCAACTACATCCCCCTGGTCGAGTCCGGTCTCGACCTCATCGGACTCGATACCTCCGAGGAAGCGATTGCCCAACTGGCTGAGCGCGCTCCGGATCGCCGGGATCTACTGGTCCACGGCAGTCTCTCGTCGTTGGCGGCCCTTTCTAATCCACGTCAGTGGTCTGGGGGACGACTCACGTGGATGAGAAGCGCATCCTTCGAGGTCGTCATTGGGATCCAGGTGTTCCAGCACGGAACCCGAGCTCAGACCCACGAGCACATCGCGAAGGCACTGGCTCTCGTCGCTCCCGGCGGGCTGTTCTGCATCCGGGTGAACGCGACCGGCACGGACCTCTACCCGGCGCACGAGACCATCGAGACCGCGCCAGATGGTGGCTTCACCGTCCGCTACACGGAGGGCCCGAAGGAAGGGCTTGCGGTTCACTTCTTCTCGGCTCCGGAGCTGAGCTCACTCGTAGGTCCGGCGACTGAGCCTCTGCTCCCCCTTCGTCTCGTTCGCCACCAACGCATGCCGAAAGTACTGGGTAGTTGGGCGCAGTGGGAGGCGATCTGGCGTAGGTAGGCGAGGCCTGTGGGTGGCTGCGTAGGATAGGTCTCAATGTTCAAGCGTGTGCTGGTTGCCAATCGTGGAGAGATCGCCGTCCGGGTGATGCGCGCGTGCCGGGACCTCGGGGTCGAGACCGTGGCCGTGTATTCGGACCTCGACATCGATGCAGTGCACACCCGCTACGCCGACCAGGCGTTCAACGTCGGGCCCGCGCCGGCGGCGCAGTCCTACCTCGTGGTCGCCAACATCCTCGAGGCGGCGAAGAAGTCGGGGGCCGAAGCGGTACACCCGGGCTACGGGTTCCTCGCCGAGAACGCCGGCTTCGCCCAGGCGGTGATCGATGCGGGCCTCGTATGGGTCGGTCCGGCCCCCGCAGTCATCGACGGGATGGGCGACAAGATGGCTGCCCGGAAGGCCGCGCTCGAGGCGAACGTCCCGACCGTTCCGGGCACCAAGGACCCGGTCACCGAGGCCGAGGAGGTCCGCATCTTCGGCAAGGAGCACGGCTACCCGGTCGCGATCAAGGCGTCGGCCGGCGGCGGAGGCAAGGGCTTCCGGGTCGTGGCCGACGAATCGGCCATCGAAGATGCCCTCGCGGGAGCCGCGCGCGAGGCCGAGAACTACTTCTCGAACCCCGAGGTCTACATCGAGCGGTACCTGGAGCGGCCCCGACACATCGAGATCCAGGTGCTGGGGGACGCCAAGGGCAACGTGCTGTCGTTCCCCGAGCGCGACTGTTCGCTGCAACGCAGACACCAGAAGCTCGTCGAGGAATCTCCATCACCAGCCCTCAGCCCCGAGGTCCGCGGCGAGATCATGGACGCTGCCAAGCGGCTGGCCGCCAACATCGGCTACCAGAACGCGGGGACCTGCGAGTTCCTTCTCGACGCCGATCACGAGACCTTCTACTTCCTCGAGATGAACACCCGGCTT
>WHTI01000167.1 GCA_009377815.1 Actinomycetota bacterium | reverse complement strand
GGTGACGCTCAACCGCACCATCGCCGCCGCGATGGTCCATGGGCCCCCGGCGGGACTCAAGCTGTTGGACGAGCTCGAAGATGATGGCCGATTGGCGGAGCACCATCGCCTCGATGCCGTACGGGCACACCTATTGGAGATGGCGGGAGACACCCAGGGTGCGATCGCCCACTACCGGATCGCAGCACAGCGGACGAGGAGCATCCCGGAACGACATTACCTGACGGCGCGGGCCGCCCGGCTCAAGGACCACAGGTGACGGACTGTCGGTCGTCATCGGTGCGCAGATCGAGCCAGTGCTTCTCAGCCCATCTCCGGCAGTTGGCTAAAGGAGCGCCATGATCGCTTCGGCCAGATCTCGGTCGCCTTCGACCTGCGCGGTGGCGTCCTCGATGGCGGCGGCGAGGCTTCTCCGGCCGGTGGCCAGCTCAATGAACGCGGCGCGGGACATCCGCATGCGAAGCGCCGGATCATGGTCTGGCTCGGCGACGACTCGTAGCATGCCCGGACCGGCCTCTAGGTCGACCCTGGTATCGCCGACAACCAGCGATAGCTTCGCGGCGCGCGGGATGTCCCACAGTCGATGTCCATTGTCCCTGGCGGCGCGGCGGAAGATGTAGGCGATCATTCCATCGCTGAGCGAGGCCTCTGTGAGCAGCGGCGTCCCAAAATCGTAGAGAGCCGCGATAAGCGGCTCGACCCGCCGGCCCGGCGAGGTCAAGCGGTAGTGGGCCCCCCCACCGGCCTCGATCCTCTCGACCAATCCCTCGTCGATCAGTCGCGCCAGCCGTTGGCTGAGCAAGGCCGGCGAGAGGCCGGGATTCGGCTCGAGCATCTCGTTGAAGCGTTGCGGTCCGTGCCACAACAGGTCGCGGAGCAAGGGAACGGTCCAGCGGTCGCCGAGCATGTCGAGGGACAAGGCAACCGGGCAAAGCTGGTCATACGAGCGGGCCATCGCGACGGCCAATCCTCCCTCCCTCTGGGGCTTCACTATGGGACTTTACTATCTATATTGCTTAACTATAGTTTTTGTAGTGAAGTTCGGCGGAGGATTGGTCAACTGGAGAAGGGAGACCTAGTGAAGTTTTTCAATGGCCGGCGACCCTCGGTCGCGACCCCGATTGCGCTAATGGCTCTAGTTGTGGCACTCGGTGGCAGCGCTTATGCAACGCATCTGACGGTGAAGGCCTCGGACATCGTTAACAAGGCGGTGCGCGCCAGACACATCAAGCCGGGGGCGGTCCGGACCGGCAAGCTCGCCGACGCGGCCGTTAACGGGACAAAGATTACCGACGGGGCGGTCACGAATACGAAGATCGATGATGGTCAAGTCAACGCGGCGAAGCTCGCCACCGGAGCGGTGACCTTCCCCAAGATTGCCGGGGGCGCGGTCGGCACATCAAGGCTCGCCGACGGGGCCGTCACGATTTCGAAGCTGAACGGGGTAACTGGGGTCTTCACCAGGAACTTCCCCTCGGTGCCCGCGCACGATTGCTACGACGGATCCGAGTCAATCGTGGAGGCGTCGGGGGTCACGACTAGCGACAACATCATCCTCACGGCCGATGACACCTGGTCAGTCGATCTGGTGCCGAACGTGAGGCAGGCCTCGTCAGCCGGTTTCATCTTCCTGGTGGTCTGCAACCCGACCGATTCCGCGATCAACCCACCCTCCACCAACTGGCGGTTCATCACGATCCATCCGTAGGCGTGGTCGGGGCTCCTACAACCGAAAGGTCGGGCTCCCAGAATCCCCTCCCGATTTCGTGGAGTTGTCCGGTCGTTACTCGACGGTGAGCTGGGCCGCCATGCCCTTCATGGCATGGGGCGGCCCGCCCGCCGACTCGGCGGCTTCGACGCTGGTGGCCCCCACCGGCACGAAGCACACGACTGCATACTCGCCGGGCTCTAGATCGAAGGTCTCCACGTCGGACTCACCGGGTGGCGCGAACAGTGCGCGCACGAAACTCAGCTTCTTCTGCGCCTGCTTCTGCGGCATGTGCAGGAGGTCGTCCACGCTGAACCCGGGCTCCTCGATGCGCATGAGGAGCATCTCGTGGAGCTCTTCGCCGCCGTTGGCGAAGTCGATGGTGGCCCTTCCAGCGGAGACGGTTGTGGGCATGCCGTCGAAGGCGTAGTCGATCCCCGTCACGCTCAGCTTCTGCGACTCGCAGTTGTCGGCGATGTAGCGATCGACAGCCTGGTCAACCGTGCGGAACTCTTCGGACTCGAGAGCTCTGGTGTCTCGAGATTCGACCGCACTACGCGCCGTTGTAAGGAGGACGTCGAGCTCCTCGATGATCTCCTCGGGCGCGTTGGCTTCCGCAGCGTCCATCAGTGGGGCCGGGTCCTCGGTGGGATTCCCCTCGGAGGCGGCGATCAAGGCAGACTTCGAGCCGACGGCGGCATCGCAGAAGGCTTGCAGGTCCGTCTCCATCGCAGCGGACCCGGCTGCACTCTTTGTCTCCGAAGACGCGCGTGCCTCGATGTCGTCTGAGCCGCATGCGCCCAGCAGCAGCGCTACCGCGGCGGCCGCTGCGAGCATCGTGGTGACCTTCTTAATCATCTCGTTCTCCTTTTCGTTGTTCTCCAATGTGGCGAGTTGCGCCCGGTAGTCGTGTGGACTGGTGGAGTCAGGCGCGCGCCGTCGTGGCGGCCGACGAGCCGACCTGAGTCGTGGCGTGCTCGTCGGCGCGCTGCACGGCGGTGGCAAGCGAGAGCCAGCCGAAGGCGAATGCCGCCGCCGGTATCGCTGCGGCGATCGGCGCTGCGGCCCACAGAGCGGAAGCCGCCGCCTGCATGACACCCGCTGCCCCGATGGCCCATCGTTGCGAACTGGTCGCTCCCCAACGGCCGGCAGCGCGGGCCACGATGATCAGCGCAACGGTTGCGACGACGCTGCCGAGCAGGAACAGGATCCAGCCGACTCCGCTTCCCCAGAAGGCGTCCTCGTGACCCAGCCGCGCCGCGGTCTTCTCGGTCTCGGAGCCGGTCACCAGGGCCCCCCAGAACTCCACTACGTTGCCCGCGACCATCAATCCGAAGCCGCCTGCAATCGCTCTTGTCGCCGTCGTTCCCGCAAGCGATCGGTGCTTGATCTCCCGAGCGATCCACACGGAACACACCAACAGGAGGATGAGATCCCCCGTCAGCACCCGGTTGTAGGCGTCGTAGTGACGCCCGACCGGGTCGCTGTTGGCCTGGGTCGCCACCAGCATGACCCCGGCGATAAATGCCAACCCCGCTGCCGTAGCCAGTGGGATCAGCAACGACGTTCTCCTCTGTTGCATGTCACCCTCCCTTCCGTTTCCGTTGTCGTGTCTCAACGCTAGAGAGTGAGCGCAGACGTGTCGTCGCACCGCAGTGTGAAGTTGCACCTGAGTAGACGGGATGAGCAGAGGTTGCATCTGCGACTCAAGAGTGAGACGGCCTCATCCCACAGCCCGATGCCGGTCGCACTTACGCGCGACTAGGCTCGTGGGGTGCACCCAGGAGCGGGTATGAGGCTCAGAACACCGGACGCGAGGCCGGCCGACTGGCTGGTCGTGGGGGCCCTGCTGCTGGTTACGGAGTTCGAGATCTGGATCGAACCCGTGTTCCAGACGGGCCTTCCCGGGCCGCGTCCCCCTCTAGCGGTCCTCGCCGTCGTCGCGATCGTCCCGCTGCTGTGGCGCAGACAATCACCTCTCACCGTGCTTGCGATCATGCTGGTCGGGTTGCTGCTGGTCGGCGTGATTGGAGATCCCGAGCAAGCGGCTTTCGGCCTGGTGCTGGCACTGCTGATCGGGGTCTATTCGGTGGCCTCCTACGGAGCTACGCGCGTCGCGCTCGTCGGCGTCGCAGCGACACTCGTGGGGGGATCGGTGTACTCGTGGCTGACATGGGTCGAGGGCGACGCACTCGTCGACGTCATCGTTCCCCAGCTCTTCATCGTCGGCTCGTGGATAGCCGGCCGGGAGTTTAACCACCTGCACGGCCGTACTGCCGAGCTGGCCGAACGAGCCTCGCTGCAGGAGCGGGCGCGGGAGAGCGAAGCGCAGATCGCCGTGGCCGAGGAGCGCACGCGCATAGCGAGAGAGCTGCACGACGTCGTGGCGCACAGCATCAGCATCATGGGACTGCACGCGGCGGCGGCTCGTCGCGCACTTAAGCAAGATGCCGGTGCGGCAGAGGAATCGCTGCTGATCGTGGAGAGAACGAGCAGGGATGCGCAGGAGGAGATGAAGAGGATGCTCGGGATGCTCCGCCGCGACGGGAGCAGAGGAGACATCACCCCGATCCCGGCTCTGTCCCGGCTCACTGAACTGATCGAGGAGGTCAAGCGGACGGGGCTGGGTGTCTCGCTGGACGTAGAGGGCAGGGCGCGGCTCCTGCCTCAAGGCCTGGAGCTGTCGGCATATCGCATCATCCAAGAGGCGCTGACTAACGCGCGCAGACATGGCGGCAGCAACGTTGCCGTAGCGGTCGCCTACGGCGAGACCTCGCTGGATCTCACGATCCGCGACGACGGATCGGGGGCATCCGGACAACCGGTGCCGGGGCACGGCATCATCGGGATGCGGGAGCGCGTCTCTCTGCACGGAGGGGAGCTGTACGTGGGCAACGACGATGGGGGGGGCTTCGTGGTCAGGGCGCTCCTGCCGATCGAGGCGACCGGATGACGGTCCGGGTGCTGATCGCCGACGACGAGGCCCTGGTTCGCCGCGGTTTCAGCCTCATCCTTGCTCCAGAGGACGACATCGAGATAGCCGGAGAGGCCCCGGACGGAAACGAGGCGGTCTCCGAGGCGCTTCGGCTGCGGCCCGACGTCGTGCTCATGGACATCCGCATGCCACACCTGGACGGCATCGAGGCGACGCGGCGGATCGTCGACGGCCAGGCGGGGCGGGTACTGATCGTGACGACCTTCGGCGACGACGAGTATGTCTACGATGCCCTTCGCGCCGGCGCCGCAGGCTTCCTGTTGAAGAACACCCCGGCCGAGCAACTGATAGACGCGATCCGCGTCGTAGCCCAGGGAGACGCGCTGCTGTCGCCGTCGATCACGCGCCGTCTGATCGAAGACGTCGCTCGCCGCAAACCCAGCCCAGCGCCGCGCGTCGATGAAATCGAAGACATCCTGACGGCACGCGAGCTCGATGTCCTGCGGTTGGTGGCGCGGGGATTGTCGAACGCCGAGATCGCGCAAGAGCTGGTGCTCAGTGAAGCAACCATCAAGACCCACATCGGGCACGTCCTGATGAAACTCGAGCTGAGGGATCGCACGCAGGCCGCGGTGCTCGCCTACGAGTCCGGCTTAGTCGTACCCGAGGACCGCGCCTGAGCACTTGCATCCTGGCGGCACGCTGTCGCCGCCGGGGCGGATAAAGATAAGCTCAGCCCCCGCCGGGCTGCACCAGACCGGTTTCATAGGCGAAGACGACGGCCTGGACACGGTCGCGCAACCCAAGCTTCGTCAGGATCCGCCCGATGTGTGTCTTCACCGTGGTCTCGCCGACGAATAGTTGTTGCGCGATCTCCGCGTTCGAAAGCCCGCTGGCCACTAACTT
>WHTI01000430.1 GCA_009377815.1 Actinomycetota bacterium | reverse complement strand
CTGTGGACATCCGGGCGGAAGGCCCCGGTCGTCATCGGAACATCGTGGTCCGACATCCGTCACCGGAGCAGGGGTTGGCCCGATCGAGCGGCGCGGCGCCGATCGAGGTACCGGGTCATTCTATCGGCCCCGACCGCAGCGACCAATCCGGGAAGGGATCGGCTAACGAAGATCCGTCAACTTGGCGTCATCACGAAACTGGAAGGTGTCCGCAGGGACCTCCAGGGCGTAGCCCACCGCAGCCTCGGAGGGATAGACATCGCAGGTCTGCGATTCGCAGGGCACCATCTGGTAGGTCCTGACCAAGCCACCACCGGCGTCGTAGAAGCCGATGTCGATCGCCATGATGGTGTCCTCCATGACGAAGGTCGCATCGCGCGGCTTCTCGAATACGAAGAGCATCCCGTCGAGGTCACCGATGTCATCGACACCCCGTAGACCCTGTGATCGCTCCTCGGGCTCGTCGGCGACGGCGACGAGCAGCTCCTCCTCACCCACCGTGATGGGCATGGTGTCCCAGCCGGCGAGATCCCCCACGTCGATCTCGTCGGCGGATCCTGCGGTCCCGGGCTCGAGTGCCTCCGTGGTCGGGGCCACCATCGGCGCCGACGATGGTGGCGGTTCCGTCTCGGTCACCGTCGAGGGGGCGCCCCCGATGGTCGTGGCGACCTCTTCCGGTTCGGACCCGGCACACGCGACAAGAATCAACGTAAGGAAGAGGATGGTCAGTGAGTTGAGGCATCTGGTCATCTCTACTCCGCCGATGGTCACCTACACCACACTACGGAACCGCGCCCTCGTCGGTCCACCTCGATCGAATCAGGTTGATATCGGCCTTCTGGCCCTCCAGATCCGGTGTCTCGACGACCACGGGGGCATCGGCCTCGACAACGATGCGCACGAGATCGTCGAGGGGGATCTCGCCTGCGCCCAGGTTGGCGTGACGGTCCCTCCGCGAGTCGAAGGCGTCCCGACTGTCGTTGAGATGGACCAGATCGATCCGCCCGGTTGCCTCCAGAACCCGGGGTACCAACTCGTCGAGCGTTTCACCCCCGGCCCAGGCGTGACATGTATCCAGCACGAAACCGGGCCCGAACTCGCCAATCTCCTCCCAGAGCCGGCCGATCCACTCCACCCGGCGACCCAGCGCCTTCTCACCCCCG
>WHTI01000092.1 GCA_009377815.1 Actinomycetota bacterium | reverse complement strand
GGCCCCCCGGAGCTCGAGCGCGTCGGCCTCCGTCTTGCCCGCGGGGATCTCGTGCATCGCGTTCCTGGCGTCGACCGCGGCCTCGTTCAGCTCTTGATCGCCACACGTGGCGATGGAGCCTTCGCCGAACACCACGACCCCGGTGTCGACCGGAACGATCGCTACGGAACTCGACCAGTACGGTCCGAAGACGCGGAACGGAACCCCCGAACGCTTACGAACCAGACTGCCCTGCAGGGCCTCGTGGAGCATCGGCTCTTCGGCAGCGGCGACTGAGATGTTCCCCGCCCATCCCGCACCGCGGCCGAAACCGTCGAGGTTGAAGAGACGACCGTCCTCGAGTTGCCTGAGGATGAAGACGTCCTTCGCTCCGGTTCGCCGGGCTACGGATGCAGGGCTCATTCCGAGGTTCCTTCCTTGGGGATCGTGATGCTGAACCTGGTCCATTCGTGGGAACGGGAGTACCGGACGCTCCCACCGAGTTCTTCGGCGAGCCCCCGGACCGAATGGAGACCTAACCCGGTGCCGTCGCCTCGCTCCGGGTCCGTCGCGTAGGCACCGAATAATCCCGGGAGGACCTCGGGAGAGACCCCGGGGCCATTGTCGGCGACCGTGAACGTCACGCTCGATCCCTGAGCTTCGACGATGATGTGAACCGGCACATCGGCCGGTGAGTACTTGAGGGCGTTGTCGGCGAGGTTGAGCAACGCTCTCTCCACACGATCGGGATCGGTGACGACCTCGAGGTCGCGCTCGCACTCGACCACGACCTCGCCTCCCCGGCCCGTATCCGCCGCCGCGGCCACTCGTTCGCTCACGTCGACCGCCTTGACCAGCCGGAGCCGCAACGGTCCACTGATGTCTCCGGTCTCGCGGGCGATCGCTTCGCCGATCATCCGGTTCAAGCGTTCGGCCTGACAGATGATCGATCCGAGCAGGCTCGCCTGCTGATCAGCAGGGATCACCTCGGGGTGCTGCTTCAGGGTGTAGGCGTAGCCGAGGATCGATGTGAGCGGTGACCTGAGGTCGTGCTGCAGGGTCGAGGCCAGGAGCGATCGGTCCTGGGACATGTGGTGGACCTCTCCTCGGAGCCTGGCGATCTCGCGTTCCTGAACGATCGCCTGGACCATCAGGCCCACGGGAGCCGACGCGCGGTAGAGATCGCCGGGGTCGATGGGGTCTTCCGAACCCGCGATGAGCACACAGGAGGAGGTCTCGCTGAGAAGCGTGCTGATCCCGGCGACGTGCTCGTTCTTGGACCACGGGGGACAGTTTCCGAGCGCGGGGGAACCCTCGGTGATGGCGACCTCGAGGGATATCGATCTGATCAGTTCACTCTGGCGCCCGGAGACGTTCCCGGGGGGGCCAAGGTCGGCCGCTCGAGGCCCGCCGGATGCGAGCATCTCGGCCGGGTCGACACCCGGGGGGATCAGGTAGGCGGCCACCATCGCGGCGTCCAATTCGGAGGCGACCGCGGCCAGGACCGCAGCGAGCCCGGTCTGGGGATGCCGAAGGGCCCGGAGCGCGGTCGAGACGGCGCTTTCTTGCGATCGCATGGCCATGCGTGACTAATCGGCACCGTAGGGGCAGGGTTTAGCCACTACAGGAGTAGTTGGCTCAGATTGAGTATTGGACTCGCCTATTTCGCGGGACGGTCAGGCAGGCAGCACCCAAAGGTTGTCGGCCAGGCGACTGCCCAGCGCCACCTGTTTGCCCCCGACCTCGAGCGTGCGGGTTCCATCGGGCGCGACCTCGAGCAGAGTCAGATCTCGACCCGGCAGCAGATCGTGTTGCTCGAGGAAGTAGAGGACGTCGTGATCCAGCTCGACATCTTCGAGGAGTCTCGTGAGGCGACCCTTGTCCCCCGCGGTGAGGGCGGCGACCGGGGTGAGTTCCGACCACGCCACCGGAGACGGCTCTCCGGGGATCGGGTTGCCGTGGGGACAGGTGGCGTCGCCGTCGAGCTTCGCGAGGATCGCGGTCTCGACCTCGGAGGTCATGACCTTCTCCCAGTCCTCGGCTTGCTCGTGGCACTGATGCCAGGGGATGCCGAGGATGTCGACGAGCATTCGTTCGGCGAGACGGTGGCGACGCACGAGCGTCGCGGCGATCAGTTCGCCTCCCTCGGTGAGCTTGATCTCCCTGCCGCCTTCGATCGTCACGTAGCCGTCGGAGACGAGGCGCTTCACGGCTTCGGAAACCGTCGCCGGCGCAAGCCCGAGGCGCTCCGAGATCCTCGCCTGCAGGATGCGCTGACCCTCCTCGCCGAGTTCGAAGATCGCTTCCAGGTACTCCTTGGAGGCCGGGTTGAGGTCGCGAAGATCGACGGGTGCACGTGTCGGGGGAGTCGTCATAGCTCGATTGTAAGCTGAGTCGGATGTCCCCCTCGAAGAAGAAGTCCCGACCGAAACTGTTGCTGCTCGACAGCTACTCCCTCGCCTTCCGGGCGTTCTACGCGCTTCCGGAGGACCTGCAGACGTCCGACGGCACCCACACCAACGCCGTGTACGGGTTCACGTCGATGCTGATCAAGCTGCTTCAGGAGCAGAAGCCCGACTACATCGCGGCCTGCCTCGATGCCGGTGCTCCGTTGCAACGCTCCGAGGAGTACACCGACTACAAGTCCAATCGCAAGGAGACCCCCGAGTTCTTCTCGCCACAGGTGCCTTTGATCCGCGAGGTCCTCAAGGTGATGAACATCCCGATGTTCGAGCTACCCGGGCACGAGGCCGACGACATCATCGCGTTCTTGGCCCACGCGGCCGCGGCCGAGGACCTCGACGTCCGTATCGTCACAGGCGACCGCGACTTCTTCCAGTTGGTAGGCGGTCGCATCAAGGTCCTCTACAACCGTCGCGGGATCACCGACATCGTCGAGATGGATCCGGCCGCGGTCGAGGAGCGCTACGGGGTTCCTCCCGCGAAGTACGTGGACCTCAAGGCCCTCGAGGGCGATAACTCCGACAACCTCCCCGGGGTCCCCGGCGTGGGGACCAAGACCGCGGCGAAGCTGATCCAGAAGTACGGAAGCGCGGAGGACGTTGTCGCTCACGCGGCGGAACAGACCCCGAAGCTGTCGCAGAACCTCACCGAGTACGCGGAGCAGGTAGCGATCAACAAGAAGCTCTCGACCCTCGGCGAGGTACCGCTCGAGGACGTCGTCGTCGAAGACCTGAAGATGGGGGCCTGGGATCTCGAGCAGGTACGCGAGCTGTTCACCTCCCTGGAGTTCCGAACGCTGCTCGAGCGGCTCCTATCCGATCTCCCGGAGGCGGCGGAAGGTGAAGGCGAGCCGCTGGAACTGGATCTGATGGTCGCCGGGAGCTCGAGAGAGATCGAAGACCTCGCGGCCGAGTTGATCGCGGCGGGGCCGATCGCGATCGACATGGTCCCGTTCTCTCCCCGCGGCAAGCCGCGCTCGCTTGCGTTCGCGTGGGGAGATGAGGGCAGGGCCGCGTTCGTGCCCATCGGCCCCGACGGCGTGACCGCCGAGGAGGCCGTCGATGGTCTTCGTGCCGTCCTCGAGGATCGGGAGGTAGAGAAGTTCGTCCACGGAGCGCGCTCCCTTTACCTGTCGCTCGATGCGAGCGGCATCTCGGTCGACGGGGTCGCGCTCGACACGCATGTCGCGTCCTACCTCCTCGACCCCGGTGCGCCCGGCTACGCGCTCGAAGAGGTCGCGCGCAAATACACCGGCCGCGAGCTCAAGGCTGTATCGGGAACCGATCGGACCGATGACGGTAACCAGGGGACGCTCGACCTCCTGGGTGGCGAGACGGATCAGATCGCCGCCGAGGACGCCGGCCTGCGAGCGCGCGCCATCCTCGAGATGGCAGGAACGATCGCCCCGGAACTCGATCGGCTAGGGATGGCGGATCTCTATCTCAAGGTCGAGCATCCGTTGATCCCCGTCCTCGCTCACATGGAGGAGCACGGCATCAAGATCGACCTCGACTACCTCCTCGGGATGGCCGAGGACCTCGACAAGCGGGTCGCGCAACTCGAGACCGAGTGCTACGAGCACGCGGGTGAAGTCATCAACCTGGGATCGCCGACGCAGTTGAGGGTCCTTCTGTACGACAAGCTCGGACTGAAGACAACGCGGCGTACGAAGACAGGCCTTTCTACCGACGCCCGCGCCCTGCAGACCCTGGTCGACCAACACCCGTTCGTGCAGACCCTGCTCGACTACCGCGAGCTCGCCAAACTGAAGAACACGTACGTCGATGCGTTGCCACCGCTCGTCGATCCCGACGATGGTCGCATCCACACGACCTACGACCAGACGGTCGCGGCGACGGGACGGTTGTCATCCACCAACCCGAATCTGATGAACATCCCGGTGCGCACCGACCTCGGCAAGCAGATCCGCCGGGCGTTCATCGCCGAGGAGGGCGATGTCCTCCTGTCGATCGACTACTCCCAGATCGAGTTGCGCGTCATGGCCCATCTCTCCGAGGACCCGATCCTGATCGACGTTTTCAACCAGGAGGGGGACATCCACTCGGCGACCGCGGCTCAGATCTACGATCTCCCGCCCGATGGGTTGAAGACCAAGCACCGCTCGGTGGCCAAGATGGTGAACTACGGCCTCGCCTACGGGATGGGGGCGGCCGGCCTCGCCGAGCGCCTGAATGTCCCGGTTGCCGAGGCCGAGGAGATCATGGAGACCTATTTCGAGAGCTTCGGCGGCGTCGCCGACTTCCTCGATGAGGTCGTGAAGCAGGCCTACGCCGACGGCTTCACCACCACGATGTTCGGCCGCCGGAGATACCTGCCGGAACTCGGGAGCGGCAATCCCAGGGTTCGGTCGATCGGGGAGCGCCAGGCCCTCAACGCCCCGATCCAGGGCAGCGCCGCCGACATCATGAAGCTGGCGATGATCAACGTGGAGCGGGAGCTCGAGAAGTCGGGCCTGGGCACCCGCATGATCCTCACGGTCCACGACGAGCTGGTGTTCGAGGTCCCGAAGGGCGAGATCGCCGCCGCCACCGAGCTGGTCGAGCGTGAGATGACCTCGGTATGCGAGATGAAGGTCCCCCTGGGGGTCGAGTCATCCACCGGGGTGAACTGGGCCGAGGCGAAGGGTTAACCGGGACGGAATCGGCCTGGTTGAGCGAGACGCGGGCTGGCCCTTATACTTCTTCGGCCCCCCTGACGGGGGGTAATCCCTGTAAGGAGGAACCCTTTCCATATGAGTGACCAGCTAGACGGCGCTGCCGAAGCGTCGGACAACCCAGAGCAGACCCTGCCGGACGGGCACGGGGGCACGATCACCCGCACCGCTCCATCCACTTCGGGCGAGAGCTTCGCCGGAGGCATCATCGTCGAGAACGACGTCGGCGAGACCATGGAAGAGCTGATGGCGGCGATCGACGCCACTATCAAGCCCTTCGACGACGGTGACCTGATGACAGGAACCGTCGTCAAGATCGAGAAGGACGAGGTTCTTCTCGACATCGGCTACAAATCCGAGGGTGTTATCCCATTGCGGGAGCTTTCGATCCGCAATGATGTCGATCCCTCCGAGGTCGTTTCCATCGGGGATGAGATCGAGACCCTCGTACTTCAGAAGGAAGACGCGGACGGCCGCCTCATCCTGTCCAAGAAGCGCGCCCAGTACGAACGTGCCTGGGGGCGCATCGAAGAGATCAAGAGCAAGGACGAGACTGTCACGGGACCGGTTATCGAAGTGGTCAAGGGTGGGCTGATCCTCGACATCGGACTGCGTGGCTTCCTCCCCGCGTCCCTGGTCGAGATGCGCCGGGTCCGGGACCTGCAGCCCTACGTGGGCCAGGAGCTGGAGTGCCGGATCATCGAACTCGACAAGAACCGCAACAACGTCGTGCTATCCCGCAGGAAGTTCCTCGAGGAGTCCCAGGCAGAGCAGCGCCAGGAGTTCCTCACCTCGCTCGAGAAGGGCGAGATCCGGACCGGAACCGTTTCTTCGATCGTCAACTTCGGTGCCTTCGTGGACCTCGGTGGCGTCGACGGTCTGGTTCACGTGTCCGAGCTGTCGTGGAAGCACGTCGATCATCCGTCGGAGGTCGTCGAAGTCGGCCAGGAGGTCCAGGTCGAGGTCCTCGATGTCGACCTCGAGCGCGAGCGCGTGTCGCTTTCGCTCAAGGCCACCCAGGAAGACCCGTGGCGCCAGTTCGCACGCAGCCACGAGGTCGGCGACGTGATCGAGGGACGCGTTACGAAGCTCGTCCCGTTCGGTGCTTTCGTCGAGGTCGACGACGCCATCGAGGGTCTGGTCCACATCTCCGAGCTCGCGGAGCATCACGTCGAGAAGGCCGAGGACGAGGTTTCGGTTCACGACCGGGTTCCGGTCAAGATCATCGACATCGATCTCGATCGCCGTCGGATCAGCCTGTCGCGCAAGCAGGCAGTGCGCGATTCTGAAGGTCCCGGCGAGGGCGAGGTCCCCGCAACCGCGTCGGCCGAAGAGTCCGGGGACCTGGCGGTCGAGCCCGAGGCAGCTCCCGAGTTGTCGGTCGAGCCCGAGATCGAGGCTGAAGTTTCGGTCGAGGAGACCGCCGCGGCGATCTCCGATCTGCCTCCCTCTCCTCCCGAGGAGAAGGAAGAGGCCGAGATCTCCGAGCAGATGGACCCCGACGTTTCCCCCGAGGCCGGCGAGCACCTCACGGCGAGCGACGAGGGCGATGATCTCGATGCGGCTCTCGATCGTGAAGAGCCTGAAGAGGGTAGCGAGCCGGGCGCGGCCGTCGAGGCGATCGAGGCCGACGAAGCGACCGAAGAGGCCGTCGATGCCGACGGAGATTCGCTCGAGTCCATCGTCAAAGATCTGAAGCGCGAGCGCGGCCAAAGCTAGCGTCGGGCCGCACACAGATGCTGTCTGTCGGTCTTACCGGAGGGATCGGTTCCGGTAAGTCGACGTTCGCAGGCTTCCTCGCAGAGCACGGCGCCGAGATCATCGACGCCGATGCCATCGGCCGGGCGGTTCTCGAGCCGGGCGAGATTGCTTGGCGGGGGGTCGTAAACCAGTTCGGACACGACATCCTGGTCCCGGGCACGATGGAGATAGCCCGGAACCAGCTGGCCGAGATCGTCTTCAACGATCCCTCCAAGCTCGCCGTACTGAACGCGATCACCCATCCGAGGATCGTCGAGCGGATCGCGGAGACCTTCGAAATGTTGCGGGAGACGGACGAGGTCGTCATCCTCGACGCCGCCCTGATAGTGGGCACGGGTTTCGAGCAGTTGGTCGAGGTCATCATCATCGTGGACGCATCCGACGAGGTCCGCAAACAGCGCCTGTTGGCCACCCGGGGGATGCTCCCCGGCGATGTCGATGCGCGCATGCGGGCGCAGGTCCCTCGCGAGGTGCTCCTTGCGAGGGCGGACATCGTCGTGACCAACGAGGGCGTCGTCGAGGACCTGGCTGTGGCCGCCACCAAGGTGTGGGACGAACTCTTAGCTCGGCGCGACGCGTGATCGAACTCGTCTTCTTCGATGCGGGAGACACGCTGCTCAGGCCGCATCCCTCGTTCGAGGAACTGTTCGCCTCGGTCTGTTCGGCCCGCGGCCACGAGATCACTCCGGCGGATGTCACTGCCGTCCGCGAGCGGATGGCTCCACACCTCGTGGACATAGCGGAGGCCACCGGCGTCGACAATCCCTCGCTCTCGGCCGAGGCGAGTCTGACCTTCTGGTCGTTCCTCTACCGCCGGTTCCTCGAAGAGCTGAGGGTGGACGACGAGGGCCTGGTGAAGGAACTCTTCTCGGTGTTCTCGAGCTCCGCGTCCTACAAGCTCTACCCCGACGTTCTCCCCGCGGTGGAGGACCTGAGGGCTTCGGGCTATCGCCTGGGGCTCATCTCCAACTTCGAGACCTGGCTCGAGGACATGCTCGTGGAACTCGAACTCGGAGGCGTGTTCGAGCCGGTCGTGATCTCCGGCCGGGAGGGGATCGAGAAGCCGGATCCCGCCCTCTACCGCATCGCGGTCGAGCGCTCCGGGATCGATCCGTCCCGCGGCGTCCATGTCGGCGATTCCCCCAAGATGGACGTCGAGCCGGCGCTGGAGGTGGGGCTGAACGCGGTTCTCCTTGACCGCCTCGATCGTTATCCGGATGTGGCCTACCCGCGCATAGCATCCCTGTCAGAACTCATCCCCACGATCGGGAGGCTGTGACGTGTCTCAGGAGCTCGCGTTCCTACCGGCGACCCGCCAGGCTGAGTTGATCAAGGCGGGAGAACTGTCCCCGGTCGAGTTGACCGAGCTGTACCTCTCCCGGATCGAGAAGCTCGACGGCGAGCTGAATGCGTTCGTGACCGTGACGGCGGAGGGCGCGCTTGCCGATGCTGCCCGCAAGGAGAAGCAGGTGGCTGCGGGCGAGGATCTTCCATCGTTCCACGGGGTGCCGATCCCGATCAAGGAACTCGACGATGTCGCCGGCGTACGCACCACGTATTCGTCGCGTTCGTTCGAGAGCCACGTACCGGAGACGGACGCGGCCACGGTCACGCGCTTGAGGGGAGCCGGGTTCGTGCTCCTCGGCAAATCCAACTCTCCGGAGTTCGGCACGATCCCCATGACCGAGTCCGACCTCAACGGCGTGTGTCGCAACCCGTGGGACGTCACCCGGACCCCAGGAGGCTCGAGCGGGGGAGCGGGCGCGGCGGTGGCATCCGGCATGGCGCCAGCGGCGCATGGTTCCGACGGCGGTGGATCGATCAGGATCCCGGCCTCGTGCTGTGGGCTGTTTGGACTCAAGCCGTCGCGCGGGCGCATCTCTCAGGCCCCGGGTGGCGAGGGGTGGGCAGGCTTCTCGACCCAGGGAGCCCTCACCCGGACCGTGCGCGACTCGGCCGCGATCCTCGATGTGCTGTCGGGCTACGAGACCGGCGACCCCTATTGGGCGCCTCCTCCGGATCGTCCGTTCGTCGACGAGGTTGGAGCCCAGGTCGGCCGCCTCAGGATCGGATTCACGACGGCATCTCCGACCGGGTCTCCGATCGAGCCCGAACCACTTGCCGCGGTCGAGGATGCGGTGGTGCTCCTGGAGGAGCTCGGCCATCAGGTCACCGAGGTGGAACCGGAGTGGGCCGATCCGGAGCTGGTTCCGATGTTCATAACCGTGGTCCAGACCAGCAGCGCGTATCACGATGGGACGGACCCGGAGAAGCTCGAACCGCTCAACCGGATGCTGGCCGAGGCAGCGATGGCGACCAGCAGCCTCGACTACATCAAGGCGCTGGAGGGCCTCAAGGCGCAGTCTCGGAGAGTGGTGGCGTTGTGGAACGACTACGACGTGATCGTGACCCCCACCCTGGCGATGGTGCCGCCTAAGACCGGTTGGATCCGAGACCAGGAGGATCCGTTCATGCAGCTCGCCCTGGCCGGAGCCTTCATCCCCTTCACGCCCGGGCCTAACATCACCGGCCAACCGGCCGCCTCGATTCCCTTGCACTGGACCGACGAGGGCCTGCCGGTGGGGGTCCAGCTGATCGGTCCTCCGGTCGGCGATGCTCTCTTGCTCAGGCTCTCGGCCCAACTCGAGGAGGCAAAGCCGTGGTCGGAGCGCCGTCCGCCCATATCCTGAGCGGCCCTGCTAGCCAACCCATGGAGGCGTGATGACCAACCCAACGATCGAAGCGATCGTCGATCGTGTCCTCGAGGAAGCGAAGAGGTTCGCTCACGAGAACTCGGGTGATCCGGGGATGTCTCACACCTTTGGATACTTCACCGACCATCCGGTCGCCCGGCTTAACCGCGAGCGGTTGTCCCTAACGCTCACCGAGATTGCGGAACGGGCTCCGGGGGGCGCCCGACTCCTCGACATGGGATGTGGAGGGGGGCTGTTCACGGCCGCATTCGCCGCGAGCGGGTTCCGGACCGCGGGGGTCGATCTCGCCCCCGAGGAGATCGCCCGGGCCCACCGGTTCGCAGAGAAGATGAAGGTGGAGCCCGCTCTATTCGAGGGCGACCTCCAGGCCGCCGACTGGATGCCGAAAGTCGAGGAGGCCCTGGGCGGACGACCCGAGGTCGTGTTCTACGGCTACTGCCTCCACCACCTCCCCGACGTCCCCGACCACCTCCGCTCCCTGGGGGAGTGGCTCCCCGGCGGCTCGATCGTGGTCGTGAACGAGGAGAACCCTCGCTCGCCGACCTGGTTCCTCAAGAACGCCCTGCGTAGCGTCATCCAGCGCGACACGAAAGAGGAGCACCAGCTGAGCCACAAGAAGTGGAGCGCTCTGTTCGCCGCCGCCGGCTTCGAGCCCGTCGGCAAGGTCCGCGGAGTCGACATGCTGCCGGGCGTCCCGATAGGAGCCCGCTGGTCCCAGGTCTACAGCTACCGCAAGACATAGACCTCCGGGACTAGTTACATGTGCTCAATCTTGGACTAAGCCCCTTGTCCTAGTGCCCCCCCGGGCCCATTGTTTTCCAGTCAGGCCCAGAGGGCCTAATCGCGCGTAT
>WHTI01000382.1 GCA_009377815.1 Actinomycetota bacterium | reverse complement strand
GGCTATGCACACCCCGACACGACCGGTGGCCCAGGCGTATCCCTCCGCCATGTGGCCGGCACCCTGTTCGTGCCGGGCGAGGATGTGACGGATCGGGGAGTCGTAGAGGGGGTCGTAGGCGGGGAGGATGGCGCCACCGGGCACGCCGAAGACGATATCGACGTCTTCGTACTCGAGCGCCTTGATGAGCGCCTGCGCTCCGGTCATCCGGTTCATATGCGGTTCCCTTGCCGTTGGTCGTCGGCCGTGTCCATTTGTCCATTGAAAAACCCCCCCGGTTCCGGGAGGGCACAATGACACACACGTCGGGCTGTGACGTGTGCGTTACTCGAGAATTACTAGATAGTTGTGCATTACCTGTCGCAGTATGCCCGCGTCATCGTGATAAGTCAATACGCGGGTTCGTTCGCGGGTGGGCTCGCTCCTTCTCTTCCAGGGTTCACCGTCCGATCTCCTACCCTGGGCACCAGACAATGACGACGCCGGCCGATATCGAACTCCTTCGACCCGCCGTGGAGCATCTCCGGGTGACGATGCGTCGGATCGATTCCGACGAGGTTCCGGCGAGGTTGCGCCGGTTGGCGTCTTCGTCGGCCCGCCGGATCCCCCCTCCACTGCTTCGCCAGGCCGTCGACGCACTCGACAGCGATGACTGGCTCCGATCGAAGGTGGTCGAGGAGACCGACGATCTTGATCCCGATGCACCGGCGAGGGAGCATGCCGCCTCGGCGCTCTTTCTCCTCCGCCCCCCCTCCTGGGAGGAACGGATCGCGGAACTGTCCGAACGGAGGCGCCACGCCGACCTTGCCGGGGAGCTGGCCCGCATGGAGGAGGCCCGCCATGACGACGCCCGGACCATCGAACGACTGCGTGGGGAGCTGAAGCGCCTGGAGCGGGAGCGCGACGCCATCGAGTCCTCCACCGCCGAGCGTTTCGGGGCCGAGATCGAGTTGGAGGCTCGACGTCGACTCACTGCCGATCGGGTCCGTGCCGAGGTGGAACGGCGCGTCGAGGACACCATTGCGGAGAAATCCGCGGTGGAGGAGGCACTGCGGGCCAGTGAGGGTCGTCTTGCCGAGACCCGTCTCGCCCTGGAGCGAGAGAGACGCAAGCCGGTCGAGGTTTCGACAACCGAGGCCCTTTTGGGGATCCCCGGCTCTCCCGAGGCCATCGCCGATACGCTCGACAGGGTGGCGCTGGCCGCCCGACGGAAGGTCTCGACCCAGGTGGAACCGACGGTCCGCCACGCCATCGACGATCTCGCGGTGCGTCCCGATCTCCCCGAGGCCGTGACCGAGCTCCTCCGCACCCCGCGCCGTTGGCTGATCGACGGATACAACGTCGCCCATCTTCTCTCCGGTCGCCAACCGGAAGCGATGGATCGTCTCCGACTCGAGGCCAAGCTCGCCGATCTCCTCACCAAGGCCGCCTCC
>WHTI01000064.1 GCA_009377815.1 Actinomycetota bacterium | reverse complement strand
GCCCTGACCGAAGAGGGGATCGAGGTCCATACCGGCGTCGGGGCCAAGGGGGTGTCATCGAGCACCGGAGGGATCGAGATGACGCTGGGAGACGGCCGAACCCTCCGCTCCGAACGCCTCCTGGTCGCCACCGGCCGCAAGACGGCACTCGGGTCTCTTGGCGTGGGGGCCGCAGGGCTCGACGAGGACGCTCGGAGCCTCGAGGTCGACGGACACATGCGAGCCGCGGATGGCATCTGGGCCATCGGGGATGTGACCGCGCATGGGGGCTTCACCCACGTCGCCGTCTACCAGGGTCGGATCGCGGCGGCCGACATCCTCGGGCAGGAGCAGGCGCCGGCGGACTACTCGGCGGTCCCCCGGGTCACGTTCACCGATCCCGAGGTCGCGAGCGTCGGGTTCACGGAGGAGTCGGCCCGCGCGAAAGGCATCACGGTCGCGACCGCGGTGGCCCAGACGGGGTCATCGGCGCGCGGGTGGATACACGGGCCGGGCGCAGAGCACGGGGTCACCAAGCTGGTCGCCGACGCCGATGCCGGCGTGATCATCGGAGCCTCGAGCATGGGCCCACGCGCCGGCGACGTCATCGGGATGCTGGTCCTGGCGATCAAGGAGCGCGTGCCGATCTCCTCGCTCAAGGAGATGATCTACCCCTATCCCACCTTCGTCAGAGGTGTGGAGGACGCCCTCCGGGAGTTCGACTGAGGCTTCCGTTCACCAGACCCGGACGCCCTCGACCGTGAGCATCACTCCCAGTGACACGATCAGCGTCATGAGGGCGCCGGCGAAACGTGCCGCCGGGATCCGGCGAGACACCACCCGCCCCAGCCAGAAGCCGGCGATCAGCGCGGGGACGGTCGCGAGGAAGAGTGCCAGGACGCGCTCGGTCCACAGGCCCCCGAGGCCGTGACCAAGGGCGATGAAGAAGGCGGCGGTGAGGAAGTTCGCCTGAAGCGTCGCCCGGTATACCTCGGGGGGCCACCGCTTGAGACTTCCGTAGACCACGATCGGCGGACCGTTGGTGTTGAACGCTCCTCCGAGTGCGCCCGAGAGCAATCCCACAGGGGCCACCCAGGCGGCACTCCGAACCTCGGGAAGCCGGGGGCCGGTGAGCGCGTAGAGCCCGTAGGCGATCAGGGAAACCCCGAGGGCGAGACTCACCGGTCCCTGCGGAGCTTTGATGAGGGCCACGATCCCCACCGGGATGCCGAGCACGATCCATGGAAGCAACTGTTTGGTGGCCCTCAGATCCACCGCGCGGCGCGAGACCAGCAGCATCGCGGTGGCAAGGGCGAGAGAGGTGAGACCGATCAGCGGAGCCGCGGTCTTGATCCCCAGAGCGAGCGTCAGTACCGGCATCGCGAGGAGCGAATCTCCGAACCCGAAGACCGAACGGACCAGCGCTGCGACCAGCATCATCGAGAGCACCAGGGCAACGGTCACGGCGACAGATTAGGCGGTCCCGTGCTCCATGGGCGAGTAGCTCCCCGTGAAGGTCCGTGTCGTGGGGGCGGGCTTCTGAGCACTTCTCTTCCTCTAAACCGCCCTGAGAGGGCGGTTTAGAGGAGAAGAACGCGCTCGGTCACATACAGGGTGTGATCACGATGCGACCGTCGAGCCGCCGCAACCGGATCTGGTCGCCGGTCGAGGCTTCGTAGATGGCGCGGTCCCACGACACGAACGTGAAGGTTCCAACATCGGGGTTGTAGAAGAACGGATAACGGTTCCCCTTGCCGTAGTCGTCGGGGTGTTCGGCTTTCCAGAACGACGCATCGAAATCGACCATCCAGTCGAGGCCGCAATGCGGGACCGTAAAGCGGTACGTCCCTACCCCGGCCACGTCCGCCGAGCGGGGCCGGATCTTTAGGCGTCCCTCGCCGGCCGGCTCCGAATCGAGGTCAGCGGTTGTCGGTGAAGGCTCTGGTTTGATCTCGACCGGTTCTTCTACGGTCTCGATCAGTGACCCCAGGGACTTCACTGTCCAGTTCGGTTCGGTCAGCCCATTGCCCGGCGGGTCGTTCTCGCCACAGGCGAACCAGAACCCTTCGAGATGAGGAGTCCATTCCTCGTGCCACTCACTGAGGAACAGGACGGTCATCGCACCTTCCGGCAATGCCTGCTTGTATTCGGCAGCATCGCGGGTCCCGACGTTGAACTCGGTGATGAAGGTCAATCGTTCCCCGACCTCGAGTCCCGGGTTCGCCCGGATCACTCGATCGACGTCGACGGTGAACGTCACGCTGGTGATCCCCCGGCTGGCGAGATCCCCGGGGGTCTCTTTGACGGCGACCAGGGTGCCCGCCACAACCGCATCGGACCACTCGGCGAGGTGCTCGACGGAACGGGACGGCTGGTAGTTGTAGACGATTCCGGTGTTCCGGACCAGTTCTTCGAAGTCATCGATCCCGGAACAGGCCTTCGGCACCGGGCCCGATGGGGCCACGGCTGTCGGAACGGTGGCGTCGCAGGCGGTTAGAAGCATGAGCGCTGTCAGGGCGGCCATGACTCGGTACATGGTCCTCAGACGCAGATAAGCACTCTCTTTGTTCCCTAGCCGACAGCGATGACTTTCGGTGGCTCGTACCGTCTAACAGGCATAGGAAGCGAGATCTGGGCTTGACCTCAAGTTCGGTTCAAGTCCTACGATGCCGGGGCGGGCGGGTATCCCTGTTCGCCACCCGATCAAACGACCTAGGAGAGCGCTCGGTGGAACTGAACTTCAGTCATTGGATGGCGATGGAGAGCGCCAAGCAGGTCGGCCAGCCGCGGAAGACGATCACGCGCGAAACCCTGCGGCGGATCGGGCAGTTCGCCCGGCCCCACCGAGTGGCGCTCATCATCTTCGTGCTGCTCAGCGTGGCCGCCGCGGTCCTAACGGTCGCCACACCGCTTCTTGCCGGTCGCGTCGTCACCGAGATCATCGATGGTAAGGATCAGAGCACCGTCGTGTGGTTGGCCGTGATGATCGCAGGCATCGCGGTCCTCGATGCAGTCATCGGGATCGCGGCAAGGTGGCAGTCGTCAAGGATCGGCGAGGGTGTGATCCTCGACCTACGACGCGCCGTGTTCTCCCACGTGCAGAGGATGCCCGTGGCCTTCTTCACGCGCACGCGCACCGGAGCGTTGGTCAGCCGCCTCAACAACGATGTGATCGGGGCACAGCGGGCGTTCACCTGGACGTTGTCCGGGGTCGTCAGCAACCTGATCACCCTGTTGCTGACCGTGGGCGTGATGCTGAGGATGTCGTGGCAGATCACTCTGCTGGCCCTCATCATGCTTCCGGTCTTCGTGATACCGGCGCGAAGGATGGGCTCCCGTTTGGCGCATCTCGAGAGGGAAGGTGCGGATCACAACTCGGCAATGACGACACAGATGACCGAGCGCTTCTCCGCTCCCGGCGCGACGTTGGTGAAGCTCTTCGGCCGCCCGGACAACGAGATCAGAGAGTTCGGCAACCGTGCCGAGCGCGTCGCGCAGATCGGGGTGCGCACCGCGATGGGGCAGTGGGTGTTCCTCACCGCCTTGGGGTTGGTCTCCGCCCTCGCACTGGCGCTCGTGTACGGGCTCGGGGGTTACTTCGCTCTGGAGGGACGATTGGACGCCGGAGACCTCGTGGCTCTCGCCCTGCTCCTGACGCGCCTGTACGCGCCCTTGACGGCGTTGGCCAGTGCACGCGTCGATGCGATGACTGCAGTGGTCAGCTTCGAGCGGGTCTTCGAGGTCCTCGATCTCGAGCCGCTCATCGATGAGAAGCCCGACGCGGTGCGCGTCCCCGACGGCCCCGTCGCAGTGGAGTTCGAGGACGTCCGATTCGGCTACCCCTCGGCCGACAAGGTGTCGCTCGCCTCTCTCGAGGAGGTCGCCACGCTCGATTCGAGGGGCGGGGTCGAGGTCCTGCACGGCGTCTCGTTCAAGGTCGAGCCCGGAAAGCTGGTCGCGCTGGTCGGGAGCTCCGGCGGAGGCAAATCGACGATCGCCGCCCTGGCTCCACGCCTCTACGACGTCGACGGCGGGACGATCCGTCTTTCCGGAGTGGACGTGCGGGACCTGAGTTTCGATTCGATCAGGGAGACCCTCGGCATGGTCACCCAGGACGGGCACCTGTTCCACGACACGGTCCGCGAGAACCTCCGCTTCGCACGACCGGAGGCAACCGACGACGAACTGTGGGAGGCGCTGACGAACGCCCGACTCGCCAACCTCGTCCAGTCGTTACCCGATGGCCTGGATACGGTCCTTGGAGAGCGCGGTTACCGCATCTCCGGCGGCGAGAGGCAGCGACTCACGATCGCACGCCTCCTACTGGCACGTCCCCGCGTCGTGATCCTCGACGAGGCGACCGCACATCTGGACTCGACCTCCGAGGCTGCGGTTCAGGCCGCCCTGGTCGACGCGCTGGCCGGCCGAACCGCGATCGTGATCGCACACCGCCTCTCGACTATCCGCAACGCGGACGAGATCCTGGTCATCGAAGACGGCCGGATCGTCGAGCGCGGGACCCACAGCGAACTCATCAAAGTCGGTGGCCGCTACGCCGAGATGCACGAGACCCAGTTCGAGGACGATCCTGCTCCGGAGGTCATCGTCTAACCGGGCCAGCCTTCGTGGTGGGTCCGGACCGCCGCAGCTTCCTGCGGGGTGCGCGGTCCCAGCGTCTGGTTGGCGCCCGGCAGTTCCTTGCGGATCCGCTCGAGCTCGCGACGGGTGAACTCGCATCGGACCACCGGCTCGATCCCGTAGAGCCTCGCCCCGTTGCGTCCGAGGATCTTCCCTTTGATGTCTTTGGTCAGCTCGGGGTATCTGTAGCGCTCCTGGAAATCATCCGAGATCTTCAGGCTGCGCAGTGCCTGTATCTGGTCTTGAGGCGATCCGTAGAAGATGCAGTCGGTCCCCCACAGCACGTTGTTCTCGCCCACGTACTTCACCAGCTTGCCGATCGTGTGCGCTGCTTGCTCGGGATATCGCATCAGATACCACCACGTCGAGCCGAGTTCGGCGTAGACGTTCTGGTTCGGGCCGATGCCGTTGTCGCGCATCGAGGAGATCAGCCGGTTGATGCCGACATCACGAGTCGCCTGTGTATAGGGACCTTCGACCCCTTGATCGAACCCCGAGTGATAGACGACGAAGTTGGCGTCCGGATGCTTACGTGCGGCGGGACCGATGTCCGCCGGAGTTGCATGCGCGCTCCCGCCCGAGAAACCCTTGTGAGAGCAGATCGTCGGGACACCAACGTCTACCGCCTTCCGGATGAACGCGTCCCCGACCTGCGCTAGGGCCGGATCACCATCGTCGAGACGCCACGCATCGCCGTCTCCGTTGTAGAGGTCCGGGTAGTGCGTGAACACCTTCCACGCGGAGATCGGATGTGCCTCGACCAGGGCCTGCATGCCGTCGAGGGTCGACTGCGGTGCACCGACGTTGGGCAAGGCCTGGCCGTGGATCAAGACCCTCTCGTCACGGCACAGTGCGGTCACAACCCGTCTGGTCTCCTCCATGACCTCGATCGAAAGCGGGCTTCCCTCCGGAGCGATCGGCAGGGCCGAGACGACCACCATCGAGGTGTCGCTGCGGATGAACATGAGTTCCAGGAACTGCTCGATCGAATAGCAGTCACGCGGGTCATCGGCGCCGCAGTTCTGTTGGGGGAACAACGACCAGAAGTTGGCGCCTTCGCTATTCACCGTCCGGTTGAGGTCGTACTCGAGGAGGTGACCCTGGATATCGAAGACGAACTCATCGCCGCCCAGGACTTCGCGCGCGGCATCCTCATCGATAGTGGCCTCCGGAGTTACCTCGTAGCTCCCTCCGGGCTTCCGCTTGAGGGACTCTTGCGTGCAGGCGTTGAGAGCGAACAGGGTCGTGGCCGCACCGCACAGGGAGAGCAGGAACCGCCGGCGACTCATCCCCATCCGGCGGGCGTTGATATCGCAATCGATCCGGGCCCGCCGGATCGTCTCCAACAGCACGGGAGAAAGCGGCGCCGGGTCGTATTCGGCATTGGAGCAAGGGCCGAACTTGATGGGGAGACCCGGATCCTCTTCCTCGAACGACGCGCCCATCTCACCCTCCAGGCGTAGAGGTCCTTTCTAGTACGACGACCGGCTTATGGGGAAGGTTCTAATGAGGGCGATAGACATCGAGCCGGTGATCGATCCGGAGGACGTGAATCTTTCGTTCTGTTTCGACGATCTCGTAAACGATCCGGTACGGACCGCGGCGGGCGGCCCACAGACCCTTTAGCTCGCTATGAAGCGGGTGGCCCATCCGGTGAGGGTTGTCGGTCAGGGGGCCGAGCATGAACTCGACCACGGCAGGAGCTGCTTTCTCGGGAAGTCTTGCCAGCGTCCGTGCCGCAGACGGAGCGACGAGTAGTTCCCATGCCACGCTCACGACTTGAGGTATCGGGCCTTCAGCTCTTCAGCGGTGACGCCTTCTCCTCGAGCGATCTCCTTACGGGCGCGCTCTATCTCGGCAAGACCATCGGGGCTCGAAAGGATCTCTATGGTGTCCTCCAAGGCATCGAGGTCGGCGGGGCTCAACAGAACGGCAGCCGGTCGGCCGTTCCTCGTGAGGGTGATCCTCTGATGCTGGCCCTCGATCCGATCGACGATCTCAGACAGATGAGCCTTGATCTCCGCAAGCGACAGGGTGTCATCCATGACCACTATTCTAGTCATCCCGGTCCCGATGCGCAAGCCGGGGGTCAGGAAACGAGGCGTCTCCGTATCAGCCTGATCGCGATCGCGCTGGCAACCACGAACATCGCGACGAGATAGACGACGTGCCACAAGGTCTGCGTGCCCACCTCGCCGGTCGTGAGCGCCCTGAGCAGGGACGACGAGTGGAACAGCGGCGTCGCCTGCACGATCGGCCGAAGGAGATCGGGATACTGCGACACCGGGAAGAACGTCCCCGAGAAGAGGAACAACGGGAAGACGATCAACGTCATCACCTTCTCGAGCGACGAGATCTCCTTGGTGATCCCGGTGAGGATCATGGCCCCGGCCGACAGCGCACCGCCTGAGACCATCACCGCCGGTAAGGCCAACAGCGCCCAGGGCGAGTGGACGAGGCCGAACGCCAGCATGACGATAAGGAACCCGGCGCCGTAGATCGTCGAGCGGATGAGAGCCCACATCATCTCGCCGATCGCGATGTCGGGGATGTTGACCGGGGTCGTGATGATCCCGTCATAGGTCTTCAACCAGTTGAGTTTGAAGAACGGACTGAAGAACCCATCGAAGACGGCTCCGTTGAGGGTCGACGCGGCGAGCATGCCGGGGGCCAGGAACGATGCGTACTCGAGCGTTCCTCCTGCATACGGGACGCCGCCGACGTACTGCCCTACTCCGAATCCGACCGCGAGCAGATAGAACACCGGCTCGAAGAAACCGCTGATGAACGCGATCCAGTAGTGCTTGTACGCGAGCGCGTTCCGACGCACGAGCTTGACCGCCCGCTGGTAGGACGGTCGCGGGTAGACGGGGGCCGGAGACATCGTCGCCATCAGGGCACCAGCCTCCTCTCGAGGTTCCGCATCCCGAGGGCCGTCCCGATGCCCAGCATCACGAGGAGATAGCCGAGGTGCCACAGGGCCGAAGCCTCGAGCTCGTAGATCGCCAGCTGCCTGACGAGCTCAACGCCGTGATACAGCGGGGTCGCCTGCGCCACAACCTTTCCCCAGAGCGGCAGCTCGTCGATCGGGAAGAACGTCCCCGACAGGAGGAACAGCGGTGTAACGACGAACCGGAACAGCCAGGTGTAGGCCTCGTCGGTCTGCAGGGTGGCGGTGAACGCCATGATCACCGACGCGCACGCCAACCCCAGCAGAACGGCGACCGGGATCGCGAGGATCGCCATGGGGGAATCGAACACGCCGAACAGGGCCATGACGCCGGCGAAGGGAACCGCCACCTGAGCCAGCATGAGGCCGATCGACGCCAGTTCGCCGAGGAAGATGTCGCGCACCTCGAGGGGCGATGCGAGCATGGCCTCGTAGTTCCGCTGCCACATCATCTTCATCATGATCGGGTAGGTCGCGTTGAAGACCCCGGCCTGCATGCAAGTTGCGGCGAGCATCCCGGTGGCGAAGAAGTCGACGTAGTCGACCCCCCCGAAGGCATCCGTCTCCGAGACCATCGAACCGAGTCCCAGTCCCATGGCGGACAGGAACATGACCGGGGACAGCACGGATAGGAAGAACGAGAACCGCCACGCTCGCCAGAAGACGGTCACGTTCCTCCGGACGACCTTCGCCGCGTTCATTCGACCAATGACCGCCCGGTGATCGTGAGGAAGACATCTTCTAGCGACGCCCTCCGTACCAGGGCGGTCTCGGTTTCGATGCCGCGCTCGTGGATCGTCGCAAGCGCCTCGTCTCCGGAGCTCGTGTACAGCAGGACGCGATCGGGCAGCCACTCGACCCGATCGGATATCCCATCGACCCATTCCTTCAGCCGGCCGCGCTCGTCGTCCGAGAGCCGGAGCTCGAGGACCTCGCGGGTGCTGTGGCGTGCGATGAGGTCGCGCGGCGAGCCCTCGGTGACGATCTTGGCGTTGTCCATGACCACCAGCCGGTCGCACAGCTGTTCGGCCTCGTCCATGTAGTGGGTCGTGATCACGAGCGTGACCCCTCGTTGTTTCAGCCGGTAGAGCCGGTCCCATACGAGATGGCGTGCCTGGGGATCGAGTCCCGTGGTCGGTTCGTCCAGCAACAGGAGTTCGGGCTCGTTGACCAGGGCGCGGGCGATCGTCAGGCGTCGCTTCATCCCTCCGGAGAGCGGCTCCACCTTGCTCTTCGCCTTCTCGGTCAACTGGACAAACTCGATCAGTTCGTCGATACGGGGGCCGGCGATGTCCCGGGGAACATCGAAGTAGCGCGCGTACATCTCGAGGTTCTCCCGCACGGTGAGCTCGATGTCGAGGTTGTCCATCTGAGGTACGACCCCGATCCGAGCCTTGATCTCGGACGACTGGGTCACTGGGTCCATCCCGATGACGCGCAGCGATCCGGCGGTTAGCGGCGACGTGCAGCCGATCATCCGCATGGTGGAGGTCTTTCCGGCACCGTTCGGGCCGAGGAATCCGAAGGCTTCACCGCGACGCACATCGAAGTCCACACTGTCCACCGCCATCAGCTGATCGAATCGCTTCGTCAGCGAACGCGCTTCGATCAGGGCATCACTACCGGGAGGTGAAGACATCCGAGCATCTTAATCACCGAGATGCTCGGCAGCGATGCTCTTGGGAACGACCATCCTCCAGGCTTCGAGAACGATCTCGAGCATCTCGTCGTGGTCGATCGCCGCGAGACGCACCACGACCCAGTTGTATCTGAGGTCCCGTGATTTCGGCATCATGAACTTGTCCGGCTCGGATTCGATCAGGGCATCACGTTCCTCCTTAGGGAACACGAACCCCATCAAAGTCTCATCGCGCGAGAACGCGATCCATACGTACTGCCCCACCCGGAACTTCACCCGGTCCCGCACCAACACCTCGTAGGAACGCGGCAGGCTCAGCGCGATCTCCCGGACATCCTCGATCGTCACCATTCAGGAGTCCTGATCTGAGCCGAACCACTTCTCCTCGAACCTGCTCTTCTTGGCTTCCGGCGGCGTCACCGGTTCCGGCTCTGACTCAACCTCTCTTGCCTCCGGGTTGCCTCTGGTGAGCACCAGAGCGGTGAGTCCGGTGGTGATGGGAACCGACGCAATCAGGCCGATGCTGCCGACGAGCGTCCTGACGACCTCCTCGGCCACCACCTCGCTGGTGATGACGTTAGAGAACCCGGTACTCGAGATCGTGAACAGGATGAGGAGGGGCAGGGCCGCGCCCGCGTATGCGAGTACGAGGGTGTTGACGGTTGACGCGATGTGGTCTCGTCCGATCCGGATGCCCGCGCTATAGAGATGGACGAATCCGTACCCTCGGTTGGCCAGATGGATCTCCCAGACGGCCGAAGCCTGGGTCACGGTGACGTCGTCGAGGACGCCGAGGGTTCCGATGATGATCCCACCGAGCAGTAGTCCCTGGAGATTGATCTGTTGCGCCGATACCTGCAGGAACGTGGCTTCATCGGAAGCGAACCCGGTGAGGTGACCGACCTCGACGAACACGACCGCGAGGATTCCCGTGACGGCGAGGCTGATCAAGGTCCCGAGCACCGCGCAGGTGGTTCGAACGTTCACGCCGTGCGAGAGGTACAGCGCCGCGAACATGATGGCCGCGGCACCGACGATCGCCACCGCGATCGGACTGCTTCCCTCAAGGATCGCGGGAAGAACGAACCTCACAAGGATCAGGAGACTGATCCCGAGCCCCAGCAACGAGGTGATGCCCTTGACCCGGCTCAGGAGGATCACCACGATCACGAAGATCGCCGTCAGCAGGATCAGCGGCGTCCCGCGCTGAAAGTCAACGAACCCGTAGGGAGGGACATCCTCCGGTAGTTCGACCCCTTCGGTCGTTTGGGTGGGGGTGACGATGATCTTGTCCCCTGACTCGAAGCCCCTCTGGTTCTCACCACCAGAGAAGTTGAACGAGAACTCGCTCCCCTCATCCGGCCCTTCGTCGAGCCGGATCCCGACGACAGAGCACACGAGCTCGACGCCAACCGACGGTGACTCGCATGCGCCTTCGTCGACCATGACGACCGTCGCTCCATACCTCTGGATCCCCACTCCCGGCGCACCGACCTGAAGATCGGCTCCGCTCGGCCACAGCTTCACCAGACCGACGACGGTGATCACCACGAATGGGGCTACCGCCCAGAGCAGGCGCCGCTGCATCGCCGGGGAGGTCCTCGGCGGCGGCCCGTGTGCATGGGAATGCATCATCCGACCCTAGGACATACCACCACCGCGGGCCGGGAATCGAAGAGGCGACCTGTAGGTTGTGGCGTCACGTGGACTCCAAGGTTGTGATCCGCACCTATCTGGTGATCACCGGGCTATTCACCTTGTCCGCCTCAGTGATCTGGGGGATCAACACGTTGTTCATGCTCGACGCCGGCCTCACGATCTTCGAGGTCTTCCTGGCGAATGCCGCGTTCACCGCGGCCATGGCACTGCTTGAGATTCCAACCGGAGTGGTCGCCGACACGCGCGGACGTCGAGCCTCATTCCTGCTGGCGGCGATATCCCTCGCGCTCGGGACCCTCGCCTACGTCGGGGTTGCGTTCATCAACGGCGGGCTGCTTCTCTTCTGTCTCGCCGGTGTGATCCTCGGTCTCGGCTACACGTTCTACTCGGGCGCGGTCGAGGCATGGCTCGTCGATGCCTTGAAGGCAACCGGCTTCGACCAGGAGTTGGATCGCGTCTTCGCCCGGGCATCGATGGTCGCCAGCATCGCGATGCTGTTGGGAACCGTCGCCGGAGGACTACTCGGTCAACTCGACCTGGCGCTCCCCTACTTCGTCCGCGCCGGGCTCATCCTCATGGCCTTCGGAGTGGGATTCCGAACGATGCACGATCTCGGGTTCTCGCCGCGCACCGTTCGCTTCAGAGGCATCGCCGGCGAGATGAAGAAGGTCGCCACCGCCGGATTCAACTTCGGATGGCGCTCACCGGCGATCCGGCTGCTCGTGTGGGACTCGTTCCTGACCATGGGGTTCTTCTCATGGGCCTGGTACGCGTGGCAGCCTTACTTCCTCGAGCTGTACGGAGAGGATGCCGTGTGGCTTTCGGGTCTCATCGCCTCCCTCTTCGCGCTGGCCGGCATCGTTGGCAACTCGCTCGTCGGGCGACTGGCGAAGCCGGGTCGGAAGCGGACCACGCTTCTGCTGGCATCGACCACCATCGTCACGTCGACCATGGTCGCCACCGGAGCGATCCGCTCGTTCTGGATCACTGTTCCGATCTTCCTGCTGGGCGCGATCGCGACCGGCGTACTGCAACCCGTGCGGCAGACGTACCTCCATCAGTCGATCCCATCATCGGAACGAGCCACGCTCGTGTCGTTCGATTCGCTGATGGGCAGCCTCGGGAGCGTCGGCGGTCAGACCGGACTCGGCTACCTATCCCAGGAACGATCGATACCGGCCGGCTTCGTCGTTGGGGGCCTGGTCACGTTCCTCGCGATCCCGATCTTCGGACGCTTGCGAGCGCTCGATCTCCCGGCCGACAAGATCACGGAACGGGCCCCCGAACTCGTCGCAACCCCGCCCGATGCCGTACGTCCGGTCGAAGATCCGACCTGATCCGCTTCAGCCCAACGCGTCGAGCAGCGCTCCGATCGGCCCCTCGAGCCCGAAGCGCTCGGCCGCCGCGGTGATCTCGGGGCGGGGAAGGTCACGCGGCCGGGACAGATCGACCGGTTCGAGTGGTAGATCGGTGGCGATCGCCACCACCTGTGCGGCCCTCCTGACGTAATCGGCCTGACCCCTGACCTTGGCGAGCGTCACGCTCGCCCCCGCTCCCTCGGCCTCGCTCAGGATCGTCTCGAGATCCCCATAGCGAGCCACCAGTGATGCCGCGAGTTTCTCTCCGATGCCCTTCACGCCGGGAAGGCCATCTGAGGGATCCCCCCTCAGCACTGAGAAGTCGAGGTACGAGCGCCCTGGGATCCCGTATCGCTTCTCGATGTAGGACTCGTCGACGATGTCGACCTTGCTGACCCCACGGATCGGAAAGAGCACGACAACGTCGGCCTCGCGCACCAGTTGGAAGAGGTCACGGTCGCCCGAAAAGATCACGACCCGGCCGGGGGCCCTCTGAGCCAGGGTCCCGATGACGTCCTCGGCCTCGTGATCCGGATGTCCGATCACCGGGATGTCACACATCTCTAGCAGGCCGTAGAGGATCGGCACCTGGGACGCGAGACGCCTCTCCGCCTGTTCCTGCGCGCTGCCCGGAGCGGCGCGGAACCCCTTGTACGACGGGATCAGCTCGACGCGCCATCCCGGGCGCCAGTTCTCGTCGGCGGCACAGGCGATGTAGTCCGGGTTGAGATCGCCTATCAATCGGGCCAGCATCCGGAAGAAACCGTGAGCCGCGTTGATCGGCTCGCCCTCCGGAGTTTGAACGCTGTCCGGGGTTGAGAACAACGCTCGATAGAAGAGGCTGGGAGCGTCGACCAGCAACGTGAGGGACTCGTCCATGGCATCAGACTAGGACGTGTTGACCGCCTCATCGATGAACCGGTAGCCCAGGCGGATGACGGTCTCGATCGCTCCCCTCGGGAGCTTCTTACGCAGCCGAGCAACATGGATGTCGATGGTCCGCCCCTTGGGCGACGTGCCCCAGACCTCGGCGGCGATCTCTTCTCTCCGTAGCAAACGCCCCGGGTTGCGGACGAACAGGGCCAGCAACTGAAACTCGCGCCGGGTGAGCTGAAGTTGATCGCCGTCGACGCTCGCGATGTACTCGCCGGGCAGGACCACCAACCGCCCGCGCTCGACGACTTCGGTGTCATCTCGTTCGATCGCACTGCTAAGCGGATCGGTCATCACCATCTCGCTCTCCTCATCGCCGCTCGGTGTGGAACACCGGGCCGGGTTCTCCGATGAACCCGGCCCGGTAAATGCCGTCCCGTTAGGTTGGTTCCACGGCTAGAGCCGGTTCGGCGGCCACAACCGCCCGTTCCTTGGCCTCCCGTCTGGCCTTTTCGACGATGTCGGGTGACGGGGCAACGTCCGTCCCGAGGAAGGTCTCGGGGTAGCCCCACATCCCGTGCTCGCCGATGTCGAGACCCTCGATCTCTTCCTCGGCGGAGACACGTAGCCCAACGGTCGCCTTGATCGCGCCGAAGACGATCGCCGAGGCACCGAGTGCCCAGGCTGCGACCGCAGCAACACCCAACGCCTGGACGCCAAGCTGCGAGAAGCCGCCGCCGTAGAACAACCCCGGTGAACCCACGCCGGCGGCATCGATCAACCTCGGCGAGG
>WHTI01000376.1 GCA_009377815.1 Actinomycetota bacterium | reverse complement strand
CGGCGCGGTCAAGACGTCGAAGCCGAGATCATGCCTCACGATGAGTTCGTCGAGGTGCTCGGCGAAGGCATCTTCGGGGAGGGGTGCTCCCTTGGCCCCGTAGAGCCCGTCGTAGATCGAGTACTGGGAGCGAAGCTGCAGCGCCGCGGCGACTTCCCCGAACTGCAGGTCGAGATCGACGAGGAGGACCTTCTTCCCGGTCCGGCCGGTCAGCGCCGCAAGGTTCGTAGCGAAGAACGTCTTGCCGCAACCTCCTGTCGCCGACGCCACGGTCAGCACCACCGCTTCGCTCGTCTCTGCCGCGGTGGGCTCGAGCCCGCTCTCGGCCCCCCGAACCTCCGGAGCTTCCAAGTCAGTTTTCACGGTTGGCAGCAACAACGTCATCGGGGGTCACTCCATTCGGAGTCGTGTGCTGTTCTCCGTCGTTGGTGATCGCGAGGTAGAGGGTCCCGAGCGTGGATGCATTGACCAGTCGCTCCGCCTGAGCCGGACTCACCTCGAGCACCGCGATCACTTCGTTCTGGAGTGTGGTCGCACCCGAGTCCTCGTCCTCGGTCTGAGCGGCCGCGACCGATACCGCCAGCACACGGATCCCGCTCAGGAACAACTTCGTACGGTTGCTCGCCGGACTGACTTCGGTCCCCTGGTTGATGGGCTCGTAGGTTGCGAAGACATCGACCGAGCTCCCGGGGGCGGCATAGCGCGCGACGCCCGGCGATAGACCGACCTGGACCGCCACCGCGACCTTGCCCTTGGTCGGCTGGAGGCTGCTGATCGCCTCCGGAGCGGCGAACTGGCCGGCGGTCAGCTGCGCACCCTCCGATAGGGGGGCCGAGAGGACCAGCCCCTCGACCGCTCCGAGATCGCCCAGCGCTCCCAGGGCCACGTACTCCCTCGGGATCTCCTCGATCGATGTGAGATCGGCGAGGCTCTCGGGAGTGGCGCCGGGCTCGATCGCCGCACCCGCCACCAGTACCGGGATCGTCTCCTTGCCATCCGAGATCCGTTCCTTGACCTTGCTTCCGTACGCCAGCACCAGGAGCGCGCCCACAAGGGCCGCCACCAGGCCGAGCACGATCGTGAGATTCAGTCTGCGCATCGTTCCTCCTCAAGTGAGCCGTTACTAGTCGTCACTCCTTCACCCCCACTACCGTTGCGTGCAGCGTTACGTCGGGCCGGTCGAAGAAGACTCCGATCGGGCCGAGACTGACCGTGCGTTCGAGCGTGACGCGGACCTCGGTGCCCGGAAGGGTCGAGGCCGCGGAGGGATCGGGCGAGACGGTTACGTCCATGTCGCCCAGGCCCCCGTCCGCGACGCCGAACCGGGCGCACCGCGCCTCCGCCTCGACGTTCTCGGCCGAGGGAGAGCGCTTCGCCAACTGTTCGCCGGTGCAAGAGCGGCGCCTCTGATCGGGAACCGAGGTGGCGAACGCCGCGGCTGCGCCCACGGACCGGCCCAGCTTCACCTGCTCG
>WHTI01000345.1 GCA_009377815.1 Actinomycetota bacterium | reverse complement strand
GATCCGAGGAACGCCCACATCCCCAGCTTGACGTTGTCGAGCCCGGTCGAGGTGTGGTGCTCGTGCGCGGCTGCCTCATGCGTCCCCATCAGTGCGCCTCCTCAGACCCGGGCTCGAGGACCCAACCGAACAGCCCCAGTAACGTGATCAGCCCACCGACAACGATCGCCCAATCGGCGAACAGAACGCCGTATCCCATGAGAGGGAGGCCGACCGCGGCGAGCACGGGGAAGTACGAGGGGTCGGGCAGATGGATCCCCTCCGGCTCGCCCGCCGGCTCCTGCTCCGCTCCTCCGGTGAACACCGGGGCGGTGGTCTTCTCGGGCGTCTCGGTGTACTTGCGGTACCAGAAATCGTCCCGCGAGGTCACCATGGGGGCCTCGGCGAAGTTGTACTCGGGGGGCGGCGACGGGGTCGACCACTCGAGCGTTCGGGCGTCCCACGGGTCGGCGCCGGCCTCCTCGCCCTTCCTGCGGGTGCGGGCGACGTTGACGATGAACACCAGGACCGACAGGGCGACGGTGAAGCCGCCGACCGTGGACATCATGTTCCCGACGTCCCACCCCATGTCTTCCGGATAGGTGTAGAGACGCCGTGGCATCCCTTGCAGACCGAGGATGTGCATCGGGCCGAACGCGAGGTTGAACCCGATGATCATCAGCCAGAAGTGGAGCTTGCCGAGGCCCTCGCTCAGGAGCTTCCCGAAGAACTTCGGCCACCAGTAGTAGAGGCCGGAGAAGAGTCCGAAGATCGCACCGCCGAATAGCACGTAGTGGAAGTGCGCCACCACGTAGTAGGTATCGTGCTGCTGCGCGTCGGACGGAACGATCGAGTGCGTGACGCCGGACAGGCCCCCGATAACGAACATCGTCACGAAGCCCATCGAGAACAAGAAGGGCGTGGTGATCCGGATACTGCCCTTCCAGATCGTGCCCATCCAGTTGAAGATCTTCACCCCCGTGGGCACCGCGATGAACATCGTCGAGAGAGCGAACGCGGAGTTGGCGACCGGACCAAGGCCCGAAGTGAACATGTGGTGGGCCCAAACCCCCCAGCCCATGAAACCGATCGCGATACCGGCGAAAACGATCGCGGCGTAGCCGAAGATCGGCTTGCGGGCGAATGTCGGGAGCACCTCCGACACGATGCCCATGGCCGGCAGGATCAAGATGTAGACCTCGGGATGCCCGAACAGCCAGAACAGGTGCTGCCACAGGATCGGGTCACCACCGGCGGCCGGATTGAAGAACACCGCTCCGTAGACCCGGTCGAACATCAGCTCGAACAATGCGATGGCGATGACGGGAAGCGCGAAGAGGAGCAGGAACGACGTCACCAACGACATCCAGATGAACACCGGCATCCGCATCATCGTCATGCCGGGAGCCCTCATGTTGATGATCGTGACGATGAAGTTGACCGCACCGGCCAGTGATGCGACACCGGCGATCTGCAGACCGATCGAATAGAAGGTCATCCCGTGGCCCGGGAGGGATTCGGACAGCGGGGCGTATCCGAACCACCCTCCGTCGGGGGCTCCCCCGAGGAAGAAGCTCGAGTACATGAAGATACCGGCTCCGAGAAACACCCAGAACGAGAACGCATTCAGCCTGGGGAAGGCGACGTCGCGGGCGCCGATCATGAGGGGGATCAGGTAGTTCATGAGCGCCACGCCCATCGGCATGACCCCGAAGAAGATCAT
>WHTI01000286.1 GCA_009377815.1 Actinomycetota bacterium | reverse complement strand
CTCCGTGATCTCGACCTGGTGCGTCATGAACACGAGCCCCTGCTCGGTCGTGTCTGGGAGCTTCGCCAGAATCTCACCGCCTACGACGGTGTTTACGTGGCCTTGGCCGAGATGCTCGGGTGCCCCCTTGTGACATTGGACCGCCGACTGGCGGGTGTGGCCGCGGACATGGTGCAAGTCGAGACAATCACCGAGTAACCCATAGCCAAGGAGATCGGGAAACCTGGCCGGGTCTACGATGTGGGAATGAACGAGGTGATCCGCAAGCTCCGGAAGGCGGCACCGGTGGTGTTCGACGCGACTCCGGTCATCTTCGCCTATCTGTATGGCTCGCATGCATCCGGAACGTCTGGGCCCAGAAGTGATGTCGACGTGGCGGTCTACCTGGAGGACGGGAGCGATGGGACTCTTGAGCTCTCCCTGAGACTGGCGGGGGTTCTGGAGAGGGAGTCCAGTGTCGCACCCGTCGGAGCGTTGCTTGTCCTCAACAGCGCACCCATCGCCATCGCGGGCCGCGTCATCGAAGAAGGGCACGTCATCTACTCACGGGACGAGACTCGCCGGGTTCGGCACGCCAGCGAGACCCTCCGCCATTATCACGACTTCAAGATCCACGATTTGCGGGCGGCACGTCTACGCCTCGCCCGGATCGCCGGTGGCGGGTGATGGTGGACCCAGGTCGGGTGGCGGCCCTGCTGGAGCGGGTTGGCGCCGAGGTCAAGGCGATCCGCCAGTCGACGGAACGCCCAGATGAGGATCTGCACTCCGATAACGACGCTCTCCCCGCCATGAAATATCGGTTGGTGGTAGCGATCGAAACGACCATCGACATTGCCGACCACATCATCGCCAGCGAGGGTATGCGTCCGGCGCAGAGTTTCGCCGACAGCTTCGCCGCGCTGGAAGAAGGCGGTTGGGTGGATGGTGACCTTGCCGGAGCGCTCCAGGAAGCGGCGAGGTTCCGCAACTTACTGGTGCATCAGTATGCGGACGTCGACGACGACAGGGTCGTGGAGACCGCTCGGACTCGACTGAACGACCTCGAGACCTACTGCACCACCATCGCTCGGCGTCTGGCCTGACCGAAGATCCGATCGGCCCGCAGCGGGAGATTCTGTCCCATCCGCCCCGTACGTTGGGGATATGAACACAGAACACGACAATCTGGCGGAAGCGGTCCAGAATCTGGCCGACGCCATCCGCGATCTCGAGGCGTCGGAGATGTCGCTCGACGAGTTGTCGGAGGGGATCCCGGCTCTGACCGAGCTTTCCGATCTGGTGGAGTATGGCCGGTTGGCGATGGTGGGAGAGTTCGATCGGCGGGGTGGTGCCGACGTAACAGCCCACACCTCCACCACCTCGTGGCTCAAGGATCGATGTGGCATGTCGGGGGCGACCGCCCGGGAGAAGGTTCGGGTGGCCCGGGCGCTCCGGGGGATGCCGGGCACCGACGGTGCCTTCCGGGAGGGTGAGTTCGGTTACAGCCATGTCCGGGAGTTGGCCCGGGCGTCGACCGATCACCCCGAGGTGTACCGCGCCCACGAGCAGACACTAATCGATGTAGCCGGAAACCTCTCGGTGCGTGACCTCCGTCGTGCCCTCGATCATTGGCGGCAGAATCTCGACGGTCCCGGCGTCCTCGACGAGCTCGAGGAACAGTACGGACGACGCCGTCTCTGGGTTTCGGAGACCTTCGAGGGAATGGTGCGTGTTGATGGCGACCTCGATCCCGAGACGGCTCATCCGATCCAGGTCGCCATCGACGCCATTTGTGACCGCGATGCACGTGCATCGGCCGATGATGATCGCACCCCTGCCCAGAAACGGGCCGACGCCCTGTCGGAGGTCTGCCGACAGTGGCTCGACACGGCCGACACCCCCACGATTGCCGGGGAACGCCCGCATCTGGACGTCTTGGTGGACATCGAAGTGCTCACCGGGTGCCGCGACGGCACCACCGAGACCGCAGATGGCAGGGTAGTCCACCCCGAGGGTGCTCGAAGGGTGGGGTGTGACGCTGCGGTATCACGGATGATTTTCTCCGGTAACAGCGAGCCCCTCGATGTGGGGCGTCGCACTCGGGTGGTGCCGGCTGCGATGCGAAGGGCGCTGGTGGCCCGGGATCGGGGATGCTGCTTCCCCGGGTGCGATCGCCCTGCCCGATGGACCGATGCCCACCACATCATCCACTGGTCGAAAGGTGGTCCCACCAAACTCGCCAACCTCGTCCTGTTATGCCGGCGCCATCACCGTAAGGTCCACGAAGGCCGATGGCGGGT